>NZ_JBIVLH010000017.1:129572-192693 GCF_044751185.1 Streptomyces sp. NPDC088733 | reverse complement strand
GAGCGAGCAACTCCCACTCCCGGTCGGTGAGTTCATGGCGACGTATCACCCCACCATGATCCACCACCCGATGATCTTTGAAGACGGACCCTAGTTGTTGGGGGGCCGGGTTCGGGGCCTCCGGGGCTGCCATTCTGGACAGCACATTTAGGTGCCTCAGGCACTTTCCGTCGAGCGCTCCGGGTCATACACCCAAATATGCTCCACAGTCCAGAACGCCACCCCTCCAACCCCGCCCCCTCCGTAGTTGCAAGCGCCTGATCCCCGGTGGGTGGTCTGAAGCGGCACCGTGCTCGGGCACCCGTTGGCGCCGCGCCAACGACCTGCTCCGCCGTCACCGCCCACAGCACCCCCACCGGCCGTAAGCCGCCCCAACGACCCCGGGAGGGGGTGCGCCGGGGTCCGCCCGCTGGGGGCACCTCCCAGCGGTAGCTGGGGGAGGGACGAGCGGCGACCGCGGCACACGATGTACGGGGGTAAACCGCGAGCGCCGTGGGGGTCCCCCCGGCCGAAGGTTGGGGGAGGACTCCGGAGCGGCGCCGACCCCCACAACGAACAGAGCGGGGCCCGCACTTACCGCGCCGGGCACTCGGGAGGGCGGGCGGGGAAAAACCCAGGCACAGCGAAGCGCAGCGGCGTTGCTTGAACGAGACGCATCCGCAACGCCGCCGAAGCCCCCCTGGGAAGGCCCCGTGCGTCACAGTCACAGAAGCCGTACGGGGAGGGGACACGACATGAGGCGGACGACGAGAACCATCGCGCTGGCGGTCGCCGCGGGGGCGCTGCTCGCGGGGTGCAGCGCGGTGGGCCCGCGCGGGAGCAGTCACGACGCGGGGCACCGCCCCGCGCCCGCACCGGCCCGCGTCGCGGGGGGAACACAGGCGCCGGACGGCAAACGCGCCCCCGCGCAGGACCAGTTGTCGACGTTCGCGCTGGACGTGGACACCGCGTCGTACGGCTATGCCGCCCGGCAACTGAGCAACGGGCAGCTGCCGGACCCGTCGGCGGTGCGGTACGAGGAGTTCGTCAACAGCTTCCGGCAGGACTACCCGAGCCCGGACGGCGACGGCTTCTCCGTCACCGCGGACGGTGCCCGCACCCCCGGGGCCGGTTCGCGGTGGTCGCTGCTGCGGATCGGGCTGGCCACGCGCGCCGCCGACAAGGCGGCACGCAAGCCCGCCGCGCTGACGTTCGTCGTGGACGTCTCGGGCTCGATGGGTGAGCCGGGGCGGCTGGACCTCGTGCAGAAGGCGCTGCGGTCGGCGGTCGGCGAGCTGCGGGGGGACGACTCGCTGGCCGTGGTGACGTTCAGCTCGCGGGCGCGGGTGGCGCTGCCGATGACGCGGCTGGCCGCCGAGGGGGCCCGTGCGCACGCACGGGAGGTGATCGACGGACTGCGGCCCGAGGAGTCCACCAATCTGGAGGCGGGCCTGCGCGCGGGCTACGACGTGGCCCTGGAGGGCGCCCGCTCGGGCGTCACGAACCGGGTCGTGCTGCTCTCGGACGCGCTGGCCAACACCGGTGAGACGGATCCGGACGCCCTGCTGGAGCGGATCGCCCGGGCCCGGGAGCAGCACGGTGTGACGCTGTACGGGGTGGGTGTCGGCAGCGAGTACGGCGACGCGCTGATGGAGCGGCTGGCGGACCGGGGCGACGGCCACACCTCGTACGTCTCCACCGAGCGCGAGGCCCGGGCGCTCTTCGTGGACCAGTTGCCGGCCAATGTGGAGCTGCGCGCCCGTGACGCCAAGGCGCAGGTCGCCTTCGACCCGGGGACGGTGGAGGACTACCGCCTCATCGGCTTCGAGGACCGTGCCGTGGCCGACGAGGACTTCCGCGACGACCGGGTGGACGGCGGCGAGGTCGGCCCCGGGCACACCGTGACCGCGCTGTACGCCGTGCGCCTTCGGCCCGGCGCGCGGGGCCATGTGGCCACCGCGACCGTCCGCTGGCTCGACCCCGCGGGCCGCGCCCCGCACGAGCGGTCGGCGACGATCGAGGCGGACCGGCTGACCGGTGCGCTGTGGGACTCCGGTACGTCGGCGCGGCTGCGGGTGGACGCGGTGGCCGCGTACTTCGCCGACGCCCTGCGGACGTACCCCACCGGTGACGAGCAGCTGCCCGGCGCCCCGGGGCTGGCCGAACTCGCCGAGCGCGCGCGCTCCCTGGCCAGGACCACGGAGGACCCGGCCGTGGCCGACCTGGCGGAGTCCGTCGACCGCGCGTACGCGCTCCGCGCGGCCTGATGGAGTATCAGTGGAGTCATGGCAGCAGAAAAGGAACCCGAGGCCGAGCTCGACGCCCGCTACAGCAGTGACGGCGCCGACCCGACGACCTGGAGCCAGGCGCACCGCTTCCTGGCCGATGCCGAGATCTACTGGCTGACCACCGTCCGCCCCGACGGGCGTCCTCATGTCACCCCGCTCATCGGGGTCTGGTACGAGAACGCCCTGCACTTCAGCACCGGCGCCGACGAGCGCAAGGCGCGCAACCTCGCCCGCAACGCGAAGGTGGTGCTCACCACCGGCACCAACGCGCTGCACGAGGGCCTGGACGTGGTCGTCGAGGGCGAGGCGGCGCGCGTGCGCAGTGACACGCAGTTGCGCCGCATCGCCGAGGTGTACGAGGCCAAGTACGGCGAGGAATGGCGCTTCGAGGTTCACGGCGAGGTGTTCCGCGGGGAGGCGGGCAACGAGGCGCTCGTCTACCAGGTCGAGCCGAGGACGGCCTTCGCCTACGGACGGGGGACGACGTACAGCCAGACGCGCTGGCTGTTCTAGGGCGTCCTCCGGAACAGGGCGGTCCACAGGAAGGGCTCGCCGAAGTGCGGGGAGTCCGGCGGCTCGTCGCGCATGCGGCGCAGTTCGATCTCGGTGAGCCCGGAGAAGATCGCGCGCAGGGACTCCGGCGTGTAGGCGAGCCCGCCGTGCAGGCGGGCCTGCCGGTAGAGGTCGGCGTCCGGCAGCTCCGAGCCCATGGCGCCGGAGGCGAAGCAGGTGAGGGCGAAGTGGCCGCCGGGAGCGAGGACGCGGTCGAGCAGGGCGAGGTGGCTGACGCGGCGGTGCGGCGGCAGGTGTTGGAAGCAGCCCGAGTCGTGGACCAGGTCGTACGGGCCCTCCAGCGGGCCGCCGGACGCGGTCAGGGCGAAGGCGTCGCCGCGGTGGAAGCGCACGCCCCGCGCGCCGGTCTCGCGGGCCCGCTCCTCGCCCCAGGCGACGGCCGCGGGCGAGAGGTCGACGGCGTCCACGGCGAAGCCCGCGGCGGCCAGGTGCAGGGCGTTGCGGCCGGGACCGCAGCCGAGGTCCAGGGCCCGGCCGCCGGGGGCGAGCAGGCCCCGGTCGAGGTAGGAGACCAGGTTCTCGTCCGGTTTCCGCGCGAAGAACGGGACCGGCTTGGAGCGGTCGGTGTAGAAGCCGTCCCACCAGTCGGCCGCGCCGCCCGTCCAGCGGTCGGCCTCCGGCGCGAACAGGCCGTCCAGCAGTTCCAGCACGTCCTCGACCGTACGGATATGACGATCCATCAGGACTCCTTTCGCGGTGCCGCCAGCCTAGGCCCGTGGGGCATGAAAGCCCAGCTCAGCGGCGGTTTCCCCATCGCCGGTACGGGCGTCCGAGCGGCCGCGCGGGCCACGGGTGACGGCTCCCTCGGGCCCGGCCGCGGACGGGGCTCCGCGCCCCCGCGAGGGGCCGCCGCGGGAGCTTCGGCGGGCGCGCGAGGGCCGGTTTTCCGTTCGCTAGAGCCGGGCGCCGTCCGCCGCGGCCGTGCCGTGCTCCCAGCCCTCGCGGTCGCGGCCCTTGAGCCGCTGCGAGCGGGTCTGCGGGAACATCTCGTCGGCCGCCCGGCCCACCGCGACCTCGCGCGCCGCGAGGACGGGCAGCACCTCCGCGCTGCCGCCGCCCTCCTCACCGGCCTCACGGGTGGCGTCCCGGGTGGCCGACGCGAGCCGTTCGCCGATCCGCCCCGCGTAGGCGATGAGGAACGACTCGCGGAAATTCCGGGACAGGTTCTTGCGGCCCTTTGCGCGTGCCGCACCGCCGCCGCGCAGCATCGCGGTCTCCGCCTGCACCAGCAGCGAGGTGTAGAGCACCTCCACGGCCTCCAGGTCGGCCTCGTAGCCGACCACCGTCGAGAAGCCGAACTCCGCCGACCACACCGCGCGGCAGCGGTTCGCCGAAGCGACCGCGTCCAGGAGCAGCGCCTTGGGGGCCTCGTACGGCCGGTCCACACCGACCCGGCGCGCACCCGGCCCGTCGCCGGGGGCCGGCCCCGCGAGCAGGGCCTCGTCGACGCTGTAGCGGGCCATCAAATGCTGCGCCTTGGCGCTGAGCGCCTCGGCCTCCTCCGGGTACGGGGTCGACTCCGCCTTCGCCAGCAGCGCGCGGATCCGCCCCAGCTTGGACCCCGCGCCGCTCCCCGCCGCGGGCCGCGGCGGGGCGGCGGTCAGCGGGGTGATCCGGGGCAGCCGGCCCAGGAGGCGGACGAGTTCCAGCACGGCGGTCGCCGCGCCGAAGCGGTCCAGCCGCTCCTCGCGGGCGTACGCCGTCAGCAGGGCCGTCGCCTCCGGCCGCGGCGCGCCGTCCACCGCGAGCAGCCGCTCCGCGAGCCGCACATGCTCGGGGCCGAGCTCCCTGCGGGCCATCCGCACCAGGTCCGGATTCCCCCAGCCGCGGCCCCGGCAGCCGCTCAGCAGATCGTCGAGCGCGGCCAGCACCGCCGGGCCCGCCTGCTCCCATCCCGCCGCCGCGAGCGCCGACGCCCCGGCGTCCACAGCGAACTCCGCGTCCGCGCCGGCCGCCCCCACGGCGCCGGCGAACGCCTCCCGAACCACCGTCGTCACGTCCTGCACGCCCTCCAGGATCGCATCCCGGCGACACGCCGCGTACGGAGCAGGGTGGTCGCGCGACCAGGGCGGCAGCACCAGGGTGGGGCCCCGTGAGCACCGAGACCCGAACCGCGGACTGGGACATCCGGACCGCCGGCCCGGCCGACGCCCGGCACCGGGCGCTGCTGCTGCCCGGCGGCCTGTGCACCGCGGAGTTCTACGCCGACGTCATGGCCGAACCGGCGCTCGCCGACGCGCGCCTCGGCCTGACCGCGGTCACCCTCCCCGGCTTCGGGCGCACCCCGGCGCCGCAGGACGTCTCCGTGGAGAACTACGCGCGCCTCCTGGGCCGGGTCGCCGCGGAACGGGGCTGCGACCTCGTCGTCGGTCAGGGCCTCGGCTCCACGGTCGCCATCGAGATGGCGGTGGCCGGCGCCTTCACCGGCCCGCTCGTGCTGCTCTCCCCCAGCTTCTCGCGGAACGACGAGGCCCCCGAGTTCGCGCTGCTGGACCGCCTCGGCCGCGTCCCGGGCCTGGGCGGGGCGGCCTGGGCGGTCGCCCTGCGGCTCTTCCCGCGCGCCGTGCGCGACAGCCTGCCGCCGGGCCGCCGCGACACCCTCGCCGCGGTCCTGGCCGACAACGACCCCGCCTTCTGCCACCGCGCGCTCCGCCACTACTACGACCACCTGGACCGGCACGGCTCGCTCGTCCCCCGGCTCTGCGCCACCGCCCTGCCCGCCTGGGTCGTCCGCGGTGAGGCCGACGACATCGGCCTCACCGACGGCGAACGCCGCGACCTGGACGCCTGCCCCAGCATCACCCTGGTCCCCGTGCCACGGGCCGGCCACGGCGTGCTCGTCGAACAGCCCGCCCGCGTCGCCGCGATCATCGCCGAGGCCGCGGCCCGCCTCGGCTGACGGCCGAACGCCGTGCGCTCCGCGGGGACCGGGGGTGCGATCGTTCCGCGCGGGTCCGCGGTGGCCGGTCGCGCAGTTCCCCGCGCCCCTTCGGGGCCCGGATCCGCACCGGGGTCCGGCTGATCCGCGAAGCGGCCGGGGAGCTGGGACACCCCGGAGAACTGGCGGACCTGGTGCGGTGGGCGGGGGAACTCGACGAGATCGAGCACGGGCGGGAGCCGTCACCGTACACACGGGACGCCGTCCACAGCGGCATCGTGCGGGACGCCGCCCGGCTGCTCGCGGGATGATCGGTCACCCGCCGGTTGCCCGCGCGTCGTTCGGCGGTCACCCGATGATGCGATCGTGCGGTAGTGACTCGCACCATGGCCCTCGGACTTGCCGGGACGGTCGCGTTGGCTGTCGGCGGAAGGGCCGCGGGGGCGCTGCCCGTCCGGGACGAATTCGCCCTGCCCCGAGGGGAGGCGGCGATCGGGCTGCTGGTGGCCTACTTCGGACTCGGGCTGCTGATCGCCGCGTGGTGGCAGCTCGGCCGGCTGGTGCGCGGTCCGCAGCCGCCGACGATACGGAGCCTGCTGACCACCTTCGCCGTCTGGGCCGCACCCCTGCTGCTCGCGCCCCCGCTGTTCAGCAGGGACGTCTACAGCTACCTGGCGCAGGGCGCGATGGTCAGCAAGGGCATCGACGCCTACACGTACGGACCGAGCGTGCTCGGCGGTGCGGCGGCGGCCGAGGTGCCGGCGATCTGGCGCGACACCCCGGCACCGTACGGTCCCGCCTTCCTCGCCCTCGCGCGGCTGAGCGCGCACGCCGGGATCACCGGGATGCGGGCGCTGGCGCTGCTCGGAGTGGCCCTGCTCGCCACGCAGTTGCCGCGGCTGGCCCGGCGCTGCGGCGCGGACCCCGCGCAGGCGGTGTGGCTGGGGGCGCTCAACCCCCTGGTGCTGCTGCACCTCGTGGCGGGCGCCCACAACGACGCGGTGATGCTGGGCCTGCTGGGCGCCGGCCTCGGTGCCGCGCTCGCGCGGCGGCAGGTGATCGCGACGGTGCTGGTGACGCTGGCCGCCCTGGTCAAGGCGCCGGCCGCGCTGGGACTGCTGGTCGTGGCCACCTTGTGGGCCGAACACATGGAAGGACGTTGGCGGTTGGCCCGCGCGGGCGGCACCACGGCGGTGGTCGCCGGGGCGACGACGGTCGGCATCACGGCGGTGACCGGCGTGGGGTACGGCTGGATAGGCGCCCTGAGCACGCCCGCCTCCGCCTCCAACTGGTCGCTGGTCAACACCATGGCCCGCTTCATCGGCACCCCGCACACCTGGCGGATGCTGAGCCTGGTCGCCGTCGCGGTGGCGATCGGCGCGGTGTGGCTGTTCCGCAGGCGGCTCGGCCCCGTCTACGCCCTCGGCCTGAGCCTGCTCGCGGTCGCGCTGCTCGGCCCCGCGATACGCCCCTGGTACCTGCTGTGGGGGCTCGTGCCGCTCGCCGTGGCCGCTCCCGACGGGCGGGTGCGCCGGGTGGCCGCCGTGGGCAGCGCGGTGCTGGCCCTGGCGGTGCTCCCGAACGGCTTCCCCGCCACCGTGCACCAAGTGGCCCTGGCGACCGCGGGCGCCGCCGCCGCCCTGCTGCCGATCGTCGTGCTCCATCTCGTGCGGCTGGTACGGCCGGCCCGCCCGGCCCCCGCCTCATGAACGTCAGGACCTTCATGCGCAGTGCTCTCCGTGCTCTCGAGTCCCTCAGATCCCTCGGGGCCCCCGGGTCTCTTCGGGCTCCCGCCACGCAACGCGTGGTGAGCGCGGTCGTGGCGGTGACCGCGACCTTCGTCTTCCTCGCGACGGTGCCGCTGCACCGGCACTGGTTCGACGTGGCCGTCTACCACGGCGCGATCAACTCCTGGGTGCACGACGGCGGCGCGCTCTACGACTACCTGCGGCCCGGCACGGTGTACGGCTTCACCTACCCGCCGTTCGCCGCGCTGTGCATGCTGCCGATGGCCTGGGTGGACTGGCCGACCACCGTGGTGCTGGCCGCCACCCTCAACATCGGCGCCGGTCTGCTGGTGCTCCAGTGGACGGCCGGGCCGGTGATCCGCCGCCAGGGCTGGCCCCAGTGGTACGCGATGGTGCTGGCCGGCTGCCTGATGTCGCTGCTCGAACCGGTCCGGGACACCTTCACCTTCGGGCAGGTGAACCTCGCGCTGCTCGCGCTGGTGCTGCTCGACGCCGAACTCCTGCGCCGCGGCAGCCGCTGGGCCGGGTACGCGACGGGCCTGGCCGCCGCGGTCAAGCTGACCCCCGCCCTGTTCATCGGGTGGCTGCTGATCGCCGGGCACCGCAGGGCCGGGCTCACGGCGGCGGCCACCGCCGCCGGGGCGACCCTGCTCGCCGTCCTGGCCGCGCCGGGCGCGTCCCGGACGTTCTGGACGCAGGCGATGTGGGACACCGACCGCGTCGGCTCGCTCTCGTACGCCGGCAACCAGTCGCTGCGCGGCACCCTCGCCCGGCTCGACGCGCCGGAGTGGGTGTGGGCGGTCGCGGTGGTGGCCGTGCTGGCGGTGTGGGCGTACAAGGTGCGGCGCGCCGACGTCACCAACGGCGTGGCGTTCACCGGTGTCGCGGCCTGCCTGATCAGCCCGGTGACCTGGGTGCACCACCTGGTGTGGATGATCCCGGCGCTGGCCGTGCTGGCCGGTGAGGCGCTGCGGGTGCGGACCCGCGCCCGGGTGGCGATCGCGGTGGGCGCGTACGTGGTGCTGTGCAGCAGCATCGTGTGGCTGTGGCTGGACGAACCGGGCCAGGGCGGCCCCGGCTCGCTCATCGGCGGCAGCGCGTACGTCTGGATCGCCTTGGGGCTGCTGCTGGGGCCCCGGCACGGATGGCGTAGCCGGGCGCGCACCGGGGCGATCTTGGCTGACAGGGTGGGAGAGCGGGCCGGCTGACGGTCCGACGGCTCACGCGGCCCCTGTCGACCGAGGAGTTCACGCATGCGTGTGTCCCTGCGCCGGACGTTGACCATGACCGCCGCGTGTGTGAGCGCCGTCTGCGCCGTGTGCGTCCTGCCCATGGCGGCCGCCGCGCCCGCGCGGACGCCGGCCCCGCTGCCCGCCCTCGCCCCGCTGCTGGGGGCGAGCGCGCCGAACGCCATCCCCGGCGAGTACATCGTGACCCTGACTCCCGGCAGCGACCCCGCGCGCGTGGCGCACGACGCCGGCGTCACCCCGCACCACCTCTACCAGGACGCGATGCTCGGCTTCTCCGCCCCGCTGACCGAGCCCCAGTTGGCGCAGGTGCGCGCGCTGCCGCAGGTCCGCAAGGTGGAGCAGGACACCAAGGTCGCCCTCCCCCCGCAGGACCGCGTCCCCTCGCCGCCCCGGCGGCTGCTGCCGCGCCCGGGCGCGGCCCCGGGCCACGACGGCGGACACGGCACGGACGGGCGGACGGGCCCCGCCGCCACGGACGCCGAGCTCTCCGCGCCCGGCATCTTCTGGGGGCTGGAGCGCATCTCCCACCGCACGCCCCACACGCACGGCTTCACCGTGAAGGCCACCGGCTCCAAGGTGACCGCGTACATCATCGACAGCGGCATCGACTTCGCGCACGACGAGTTCGGCGGCCGTGCCACGCCCGGCATCGACGAGATCGGCGACGGCCTCGACGGCGAGGACTGCGCCGGGCACGGCACGCACGTCGCGGGCACGGTCGGCGGCGCGCACGCCGGGATCGCCCGCGAGGTCCGCCTCGTCTCCGTCCGGGTCCTGGACTGCGATGCCGCGGGCCCCAACTCGGGGATCATCGCGGGCATCAACTGGCTGGCCCGGAACGCGGTCAAGCCCGCCGTCGCGAACGTGTCGCTGGGCGGCATGTACTCGCCCGCGATGAACGACGCCCTGGACGGCCTGGCCCGCGCCGGCGTCTTCCCGGTCGTCGCGGCGGGCAACGACGACATCAACTCCTGCGTCATCTCGCCCGCCAGCGCGACCGAGGCGTTCACGGTGGCGGCCACCGACCAGGCCGACCACCTGGCGTCGTTCAGCAACTTCGGCAGCTGCGTCAACCTCACCGCGCCCGGTGTGGACATCGCCTCCGCGTGGCCCGACGGTTCGTACGCCATGATGAGCGGAACGTCGATGGCCGCGCCCCATGTGACGGGGATCGCCGCGCTCTACAAGGACACGTACGGGGACGCCCCCTTCGACGTGGTGAAGAAGTGGCTCATCGCCCAGGCCACCCCGAACGCCTCGGCGGGCGCCCCCTGGGGGACGCCGACGCTGCTGGCCTTCACCGGCGATCTTTGAGGGGTGCCGTTCCCCGGGATCCGGAATCCTGGATTCCGTATGTCCGTGATAACGGGATCTGGACATGTAGCATCGAGAACATGAGGATGAACGAGGGCGTGGAGTGGGCACTCCACTGCTGCCTCAACCTGGCCTGGGCCGGTCCCGAGAGGGCCGTCACGGCGGCCCGGCTGGCCGCCTTCTACGAGCTGCCCACGGCCTACCTCAACAAACAGCTCCAAGCGCTGGCCCGCGAGGGCATCGTCTCCTCCACCCCCGGACCGCGCGGCGGCTTCCGGCTCGCCCGGCAGCCCGAGGAGATCACCGTCCTGGACGTCGTCACGGCCATCGAGGGGCGGGACCCGGCGTTCCAGTGCACCCACATCCGCAAGCGGACCCCCAACAACGGCACGCTGCTCGACGACGACTTCCGCCAGCCGTGCCTGGTGCACCAGGCCATGGCCCGCGCGGACCTCGCATGGCGCAAGGAACTGGCCGGTCAGACGCTCGCGGACCTGAAGGCGTCCATCGAGGGGGTGGCGCCGGGGGCGGCGGAGGGGACGCGGGGGTGGCTCCTGGGGACCGGGGGCTGAGGGCGCTGCGTTCGCTGTACCGGGTTTTTTCCCCGCCCTCCCGCCCTCCCCCAACCTTCGGCCGGGGGTGCCCCCAGCCGCAGGAAGTCCGGGCGACCCGACGCGCGTTGTTGGGGGCCGGGTTCGGGGCCTCCGGGGCTGCCATTCCGGACAGCACATTTAGGTGCCTCAGGTACCCGCCTTGATCGCTCCGGGTCATGCACCCAAATATGCTCCAGTGTCCAGAACGCCACCCTCCCCCAGCTACCGCTGGGAGGTGCCCCCACCTCCCCCGCCCCCTCCGTCTCGTATCGCGCCTGATCCCCGGTGGGTGGTCTGAAGCGGCACCGTGCTCGCGCAGCCGTTGGCGCCGCGCAGCACGGTGAGGCGGTCAGGAGAGGTCGCGGGTGAAGTGCAGGGCTGTGATGGCCATGCGGCAGGTGTGGTGGAAGCGGTGCGCGCCGTGGTTGGTGACACCGGAGTCCAGCTCGACGCGTTCACAGCCCGCCTTGCGCGCTCTGATCTCCAGTTCGTCCATCAGCCGGGCGCCCACCCCGGCGCGGCGTGCGTCGAGCGCCGTGACCAGGTCGTCCACGAAGAGGGTGCGGCCCCGGCTGGTGGCGAGCACCCGGTGCGTCGCGACGGCCAGGTAGCGTCCCTGGTTGTCGCGTGCGGCGGTGAAGACGAGGCCCTGCGCGTGTGCCTCGCCGGCGAAGGCGGCGAACCCGTCGGCGGTCAGGGCGGGCCTCAACGTGCGTATGAGGGGACCCACTTCCGCCGTCATGTCCGGTTCACCGGGCCGTACATCCACGAATGTCAGCTCCATGCGGAGATCTTAAGAGGGGCTGACGGGCACCCGGCGGGGCACAAACTTCTGTGCTAGGGCGTGTTTCGAAAGTAGCGCCGGCCGCCCGGAGGGCGGGTCCCGCGGCTCCCCCAGCTACCGCTGGGGGTACCCCCAGGTGCGGTGCATCGCAAGGCGGAGAGTCGTCCTCGTAGTGGGCTACTCGGACGGTTCGACAACGCAGCGAGGTGCCGTGCAAGGCGTCGTGGGACAGACGGGACTTTCGAAACACGCCCTAATGGCCGCGACTCGGCGGGGGCCGGGTCGCGGCGGGTTCAGCGGGCCTCGACGAGCATGGGGAGGCGGTCGGGGTGGGGCACGGCGGCGGCCACCTCGCGGGCGAAGTGGGCAGTGGGGCGCAGCCGCCGGTGGGACAGGAGCGTGGCCAGCGAGACGACCATCTGCATCCAGGCGAAGGAGTCGCCGATGCACTTGCGGGTGCCGCTGCCGAACGGGACGAACGCGCCTCGCGGCCGGTCCGCGCTGCGCTCGGGCAGCCATCGGTCCGGGTCGAAGCGCTCCGGGTCAGGGAACGAACGCGGGTCGCGGTGCAGCGCGTAGAGGCTGAAGGCGATCTCCGTGCCGGCGGGCAGCATCACCCCGCCGAGCTCCACCGGTTCCACGGAGCGGCGCATGAGCAGGGTGACGCCGTGCAGCCGGACGACCTCGTTGATCACCCGGGTCAGGTACTCGTACTTGGGGATGTCGTCCATGGTCACGGGGGCGCCGCCGGAGACGCGGGCGATCTCCTCCAGGAGGCGCTCCTCCACCTCGGGGTGGTGCGCGATCTCGTGGAAGGCCCAGGTCAGCGTGGTCGCGGTGTTCTCCGCACCGGCGAAGAGGATGGTGCTGAGCTCGTCCCGGACCTCCACGTCCGTGAGCGACTCCCCGGTGTCCGCGTCCCGCGCGGCGAGCAGCGTCGACAGCAGGTCGGGCCGGTCGGTGTCGTCGGCCGTGCGTGCTGCGGCCACGACGTCGTCGATGACCCGCAGCAGCTCGCCCGCCGCCGCGTCGAACCGCCGGTTGGCGGGGATCGGCACCCGGTCGAGGAACTTGGGCGAAGCGGTACGCAGCAGCAGGGTGTTGACGATGACCGGCAGGTACTGGCGGATCGCGTCGACGGCGGGCTTGCCGATGTCGGTGGAGAACATGGTCCCCGCAAGGGTGTTGGCCACGAGCGCGGCCATCTCCCGCTCGACCGCGACGGTCTCGCCCGGCCGCCACGACTCCGCGAGTGCCAGCGCCTGGGCGTTCATGACCTCGGCGTAGCCGGCGATCCGGGACCGGTGGAACATCGGCTGCATCAGCTTGCGGTGCCTGCGGTGCGTCTCGCTCCCCGCGGTGACGAGGCCGTCGCCCACCAGGATCTTCAGGCGGTCGAAGAACCGGCCCTTCTCGAAGCTGCGCCCCTTGGTGACCAGGAGTTCGTTGACCAGCCCGGGGCTGTTGACGAAGTACACCGACATGGTGCCGACGTCGACGCGCACCAGGTCACCGGTGTCGCGGAGCGACTTCACAAAGCCGAGCGTGTCGCGCGCCAGCGGCCACACATGGCCGAGCAGGGGTAGCCGCCCGGGGGCGCGCGGGACGGAGCGCAATTCAGCATTCACCCCGAAAACTCCTCTTCTTTCGTGGAATCTATGCCGTGCGCTGTGCGGTCGGGTGTAGGAAAGAGTCGAGCGATGTCGGTGCGATCCCCTGTGACGGACGGGACTCGTCCTGCTCCGGCAGCACGTCCCACCACCAGGCGATCGCCGGGATGTCCAGCGCCTCCGGGCTGTCGTCGCTCGGTGTGTCGCGGAAGGTCGAGGGGAGGTTCGCCGGATCGTCGGGTGTGGTGTAACGAATCGAGCTGACACCCCAGTCCTGGGCCCCGCGGATGAAGTGGCCGAGGCTGTCGAGGAACTGGCGCAGTTGCGGGCTGCCGTAGGTCTGCAGGTATTCCGCGGTGCGGAGGAAGAGGTTCATCACGCGGTCCCGCTGGGCGATGGCCGCCTTCAGCGCCTGGTGCCGCGGGATGTCATGCTCCACTTCCAGCACGCGGACGGCGTTGAGGTAGAAGCCGCCCGCCCGCGCCTCCTTGTGGTGGGAGAAAATGTCGTTGTCCCAGCAGATGATGAAGTACGCCATCTCGGCCGCCGCGCGTACGGCCGTGAGGTCGCGCTCATGGGGCTGGAGTTCGTAACCCTGCCCCATCTCCAGCAGCGGCATCATCACGGACGTGGCGCCGTCGTAGATCCGCATCAGGGTGTAGTCGTTGAGCTCGGGAACGGTGCCGTCGCTCCGGAAGGACGCCTCCCAGACGACCGAGGAGAAGTACTCGCGCAGGGCGTCGATCCAGCGGGCGACCTGTCCCGGTGTGCCGTACAGGTCCATCCGGTAGCGCAGGTCGCGCAGGCCCTGGGCCAGCGGGTCGTCGGCCAGCATGGGGACTTCGGGGTTCTGGGCGATGCGGAGCAGCCGGGAGAGCGCTCCCATGAGCTCGCCCGGGCGGGTGCCGAGCTCCCCCTCCTCGCAGTAGCCGTCGTCGACGCCGAAGAGCCAGATGATGAAGTCCGCCGCGATGGCGACGACTTCCTCCCTGCCCTCGGGAAGGATGCGCGCGGCGAAGGTGCCGATGTCGTGTTTCACGAGCCGGCCGCGCAACTCGTCGGAGCCGATCCGGAACTGCTCGGCCCAGGCCGCCGCCCGTGCGTCGATGGCCGCGTGGCGTGGGTGGATTGCCGGTCCGAGGGGAGAGTAGATCGGTGGAACTACCAGGTCAGGCCCCACTGACGATCACCTCTCAGTTGTCCGCGCACTGACCACCACGAAGATCCGCGCGGCACACTGCCGCACGGAACGCGAGTGGATCAGTTTCAGCGACCATTACCCCGGCATATCGCCATGGCGTCAAGCCGCGAAATCTCGCCATGCGAACGGCAGTTGGCGCACCCCCCGCTTGCGCCGGCCGTGCGCCTCGTGTGCGCCGGGCGCATGACCCCGCCACGACCAGGGGACATGGAGGTGCCGGGAGCGAACAAGCGCACGGCGGGCGCACAGGCGCATTCGCCCGTGCGCCCGCCGTGCGCGGGTCACAGAATGAGACGCCTGCCTAACGCCTCAGCCAGTCCGTGAGGATCTGCCACCACGTCCGCCGGGGCGCCTGGGGCGGAAAAGCCGGCTGCGGCGGAAGCGTCTGCTGCGGTGCCGCGACCGGAGCGGGCTGCGGCAGCGGCTGGGGCACGACGTCCTGCTGCGCCGCCGGCCTGGGAACGGCCGCCTTCTCCTCCTCGCGCTGCGGCCGGCGCGGAGTGAACTCCACGGGGAGCTCCTGCAGATGGCGGGACGTCCAGGACGGAACGCGCACCAGCGCGTCCTCCTCGACCGCCAGGTTCAGGTCCGGCAGCCGGCCCAGCAGGACGTCGATGCCCGTCTCGGCGATGGCACGGCCGATGTCCTGCCCCGGGCACTCGTGCGGACCGCCGCCGAAGGCCAGGTGGGAACGGTTGCCGTGCATGGAGGCGGCGAGGTCCGGGCGGATCGCGGGATCGGTGTTGCCGGCCGCGAGCCCGAGAAGGAGCATGTCCCCCTCCTCGATGTGCTGGCCGCCCAGCTCCATGGGGCCCGTGGCGTACCGGCCCGGCATCACCCACAGCGGAGGCTGGTCCCAGAGCACCTGCTCCAGGCCGTCCGGCAGCGTCATGTGCCCGCCGGAGAGGTTGCCGCGGAAACGGGGGTCGGTGAGCACCAGCTTGATCATGTCGGCGATCAGATTGGCCGTGGTCTCGTTGGCCGCGACGAGCACCAGCCGCAGGTGCTGCACCACCTCGTCGTCGCTGAACTCCGCCTCGTCCTCGATCAGCCAGGAGGCCAGGTCGTAGCCGGGCCTCTCGTGCTTCTCCGCCACGAGCCTGGTCAGCGCCTCCAGGATGTAGCCGTAACTGGCGAGCGAGGTCTCGGTGCCCTTCATCAGGTCACGGCACGCCTCGGCCAGTCGCGGGCCGTCCTGTTCCGGCAGGCCCAGCAGGTTCGTGAGCACGAGGACCGGCAGGAGTTCGGCGAACTGGCCGACCAGGTCCGCCTTGCCCGTCGCGCTGAACTCGTCCGCCAGCAGGTGCGTCACCCGCGTGACATGGCGCCGGATGCCGTGCCGGTTGAACCGGCCCAGGCCCCGGCTGACCGCACCGCGCAACCGCTTCTGGGCGTCGCCGTCGTTGAAGTTGACCAGCGGCTGCCACATGATCGTCGGGGCGATCGGGTGCTCCGGCGGGACCTTGCCCTCCTGGACGGCGTGCCAGCGCCGGGAGTCGGAGGAGAAGCGCGAGGGCGTGCGCAGCACCTCCAGGTTCTCCCGGTAGCCGAGCACCAGCCAGGCGGGCAGGTCCCCATGGACCAGGACCGGGGCGATCGCCCCGTGCTCGGCGCGCAGCTTCTCGTACACGCCCATCGGGTCGGCCTCGGCCTCGGCGCCGTACAGCCGCCGCGCGCCGCCGACGCCGTGCGCGGCGTGGGCCGGGCATTCGGGGGGTGGAGTGGTCACGATGCCTCCGTGGTAGCGGCAAGGGAGTGCAGATATCGCATCAAGGTCATCAGCACATCGCGGCTGGACTCCCGCTTGCGGGCGTCGCAGTCGACGATCGGCACGTGCGGGGGGAGGTCGAGCGCGGACCGCAGGTCCTCGACCGGGTGGCTGGGCGCCTCGGGGAAGGTGTTGATCGCGACGACGAAGGGCACCCCGCGCTCCTCCAGCCGGCCGATCACATCGAAACTGACCTCCAGCCGGCGGGTGTCCACGAGCACCACAGCGCCCAGGGCCCCCTCGAACAGTCCGTTCCACAGGAACCAGAAGCGCTGCTGGCCCGGTGTGCCGAAGAGGTAGAGCACCAGTTCCTGGTTGATGCTGATCCGGCCGAAGTCCATCGCGACGGTGGTCGCCGTCTTGCGTTCGACCCCGGCGATGTCGTCCACGCCGACACCTGCCTGGGTCATGGTCTCCTCGGTGGTCAGCGGACGGATCTCGCTGACCGAGCCGACCAGGGTCGTCTTGCCGACCCCGAAGCCCCCGACGATCACTATCTTGACCGCGGCGGTGGCGGATTCCGGCAGTACGTCCTCGCTGCGCGGTCCGGGGACCGCCAGCGGGTCAGAGCTTCTCAAGTCCATGTATCACCGCCTCGATAAGAGCGACATCGGGAAGTTGCGCGGGGGGAACGGGCGACCGCGCCTCGACCCGCTTCTCGGCCAGGAGGTCGAGCAGGAGCACCGTGACCACGCTCACCGGCAGGCCCAGGTACGCGGAGATCTCCGCGACCGAGAGCGGCGAGCTGCACAACCGCACGATCGCCGCCTGCTCGGGGGGCATCCCCGGCGGTGGTCCGGTCCGTGACCGGACAAGCGTGACCAGGTCGAGGACGGAGCCACCGGACGTCCCACTGCGGCCCCGGGTGATCACGTAGAGCCGTTCGGGGCTCCCTTCCTCCCATCCCTGGTCCGCTTCGCTCATCCTGCCTGCCCGTCATTGCGGGGAGGGCTGCTGAGGTGCTCGCCGATACGGGCGACGAGGTCGCGCATGCGCTGCCCCATCAGCCCGGCGTCGACGCCCTCGTCCGCCAGCACCGCGAGGTAGGCGCCCGCACCGGCGGCCATGAGGTAGAAGAACCCGCCCGACATCTCGATGACGACCAGCCGCATGCGCCCGTCACCGTGCGGGAACTCGGTGGCGACGGCCGCCGCCAGGCTCTGCAGCCCGGCACAGGCGGCGGCCAGCCGGTCCGCCGTGTCCGTGTCCGCCCCCCACTGGGCCATGCGCAAGCCGTCCGCCGAGAGAACCACCACGTGGCGGGTCTGCGGAACGCTGGTCGCCAGGTCCTTGAGCATCCAGTCCATGTTGGCCCGCTGCTGAATCACGGCTACTCACCCTTATCTAACGACTCGTCACTCTTGACGGGAGCGGCAGGCGGCGTCTCACCGGACACGCCGCTCTGGAAAGCGGCCAGCCACATGCCCGGCTGCACCGGCTCGTCGGCCGACGGCTTGGCATGGGAAGCGGTGACGGAACCGGCAGGGGACGCGGACCCCGTACGGGCGACCGGAGTCGGGGGCGTCGCACGCCGACGGCGCTGCGGCAGTCCGTTCGCGGTGCGTTCGTGCACCACGGGGATCTCGTCCGCCATCTCGGGCGACACCGTCCCGGCCGCCAGCGCCTCCGACCGGCGGGGGCCGGTGGCCGGCCGGGACTCCGCCCCGTCGCCGTCCGCGTCGCTCCCGGAACGGGGTGCGGGCACCGGACGGGGACCGGACGCGGCGCCGATGCCGTGGGCCAGGCCCGTCGCGTTGGTCATCGTCGTGATCAGTTCCTGCGGCACGACCAGCACCGCGCGGACACCGCCGTACGCCGAGGAGCGCAGGGAGACCTGGAAGCCGTAGGCCTTCGACAGGCGGCCGACGACCGCGAGGCCGAGCCGCGGGGTCTCCCCCAGGCCGTTGAGGTCGATGCCCGCCTGGGCCTCGGCGAGCATCTGCTCGGCGCGCAGCCGGGCCTCCTCGCTGAGGCTGACGCCGCCGTCCTCGATCTCGATCGCGATGCCGGACTGCACCTCGACCGCGGTGACGTGCACGCGGGTCTGGGGCGGGGAGTAGCGGGTGGCGTTGTCGAGCAGTTCCGCGGCCGCGTGGATCAGCGGCTCGACGGCGGGCCCGATGATCGCCACCTCGGAGACCGAGTGCAGTTCGATCCGCTGGTAGTCGATGATGCGCGACATGGCGCCGCGCAGCACGCTGAACAGCGGTACGGACTTGCTCCACTGGCGGCCGGGCCGGGCGCCGCCGAGGACGGCGATGCTGTCCGCGAGGCGGCCGATGAGCGCGGTGCCGTGGTCGAGCTTGAGCAGGTCGCCGAAGACCTCGGGGCTCTGCCCGTGCCGGTCCTCCATGTTGCGCAGGTCGCTGGCCTGCTGGTGGACGATGGCCTGCACACGGCGGGCGATGTTGACGAACGCGCGCTGCGAGGACTCGCGGATGTCCTCCTCCGCGGAGACCGCGCCGAGCGTGGCGCGGATCAGCGCCTGGTGCGCGCCCAGGAATTCGGGGGTGAGGCCCTCGGGCCGGGTCTCGACGGCCGCCAGCACGTCCTCCATGAACTCGCCGCGCTGCAGGCGGGCCATCGCCGCGGGCACCTGTTCACGGGCGAGCCGCAGGGTCTCGGCCTCCTGCTGGGACAGCCGGTACTGCAACTCGGCGGCTTGACGGGCGGCTTGCTCGCGCAAGTCCTCGTTGAGGGCTCCGCGGCGGGCGACTTCGACCGCCAGCACGGCGACGGCCACGGTGGCGGTCACACCGCACCAGAAGACCGCCTCCCTCGCTCCCGCCGGGACGGTCCAAACGGCGACGGCCGTGACCGCCGCGACTATGACGGCCGGCAATAACCACGCGGACGTGGCGGCAGGCCGGCGGTCTCCGGGGGACGATCCAGCACGAACCATCGGCATCCTCAGGTGAACGCGGGACAGGGACGACAACAGGAGCACGAACACGGATTCGGCGTCGGCGTCGCACACATGCCGGACACATCACCACAAGTGTCGTGACCAGCTGTAATTGCTACAACACGCTGAGCCGCACGTAGCATAGCCAACTTCCGATCGTGGCCGATGCCCCGTCATATTGCCTATGGCACATGCTGTTTGACGTATCGATACCGGCTCGGGCGCCGTCGCGCAAACCCCCCGCGATGATCACGCCACGACCGGTCACCGCCCGCGCCGGTCCCGGCGAGCCGCGGAGGCGGACGTTCCGCCGGGGCGGCGGGGCGGGGTCCCGGAGGGGTCCGGCGCGGGCGGGCGGACGTCCCGGCGGGGCGCGATCGCGCACCGCGCGACAAGCGCTTTCCCACGTCAGGCGCCCTCGGCCGCGACCGCCGGGCACGCGGGCGGACCGCCGTCCGACGGCCGCCCGGACCGTCGCGCCCGCCGCCGGGGAGGACCCCCTGCACGTGGCCGGCCGGGCGCCGCCCCCGCCGCCGGCCCGGCCGGGTCCGGGCGTCCGGGCCCCGTGGACGCCGCTCCTGCCACACCCCCGCGCCGCGACCGGGCGCGCCGCGCGGGCGACCACGTGCTTCATCCGTACGAGTGACGGGGACTTGCGCCCGGCCGAAAACAGTGGGATGCGCGTCCCCGGAGGGCCGGGGGCGACCGTCAACACCACGCGTGATCCTTACCTCGCCCAGGTGAGCCATGGGCACGGCGACCACCCGGCCTACGCCACTCCGCCCGCCCGGACCCCCTTCCGCGACCACTCCGCCGTACGCCTGCCACCGCACGCCGCGGACCCGCCGCCCCGAGGCGGCCCGGCCGGCGCCCTCCGGGGTCCCGGCAGGCCCCGCCCGCCGCGAAGACCTAGCATGAAAGTCACGTTCCCGCAGAAATGGGGCACCTCGATGGTCACCCCCAAGGAAGGTGCGCCGGACCCCTCGATGGCGCCGTTCGACATGGGCTTCGCCGCGTCGATGGTGGTCGACGCCGACGGCACCGTGGTCGCCTGGACGCCCGCGGCGGAGAACCTGCTGGGCTGGACGGCCGCGGAGGTGGTGGGCCGCCCGGCAGAGACGCTGCTGGCCTCCCCCCACCATGCGGCAAGCGCGCGCGACATCGCGGACCAGTGCCGGATCCGCGACGCCTGGGGCGGTCTGGTGGCCGCCCGGCACCGCGACGGACACCGGCTGGAACTGGGCGTACGGATGTCGGCACTGTCCGGCACGGGGGGAGGCGACCGCTGGCTGCTGTCCGGCATCGACCTGGCCCACAGCCCGTCGTGGGCGGTCAGCGGCACCGTGCTGGAGGCCTTCCTGACCCGCTCGCCGATCGGCATGGCCGTCCTCACCCCGGAACTGCGCTACGTGTGGATGAACGAGACCCTGGAGCGCTTCAGCGGCGTCCCCGGCGAGGAGCGCATCGGCGGCCGGATGGGGGACTCCCTGCCCGGCATCGACACCGACCCCATCGAGAAGGTCATGCGCAAGGTGCTGGCCACCGGCCGGCCGGTGGTCGACTACGAGTACCGGGGCTGGACCCTGGCCGCGCCGCACCAGGAGCACGTGTACTCGACCTCGTTCTTCCGCCTGGACGACGGCGACGGCCGCGTGATGGGCGTCTGCTACATGGCCATGGACGTCACCGACCGCTCCAAGGCGCGCGAACGCCTCGCCCTGCTCAATGTGGCCGGCGCCTGCGTCGGCACGACCCTCGACATCCGCCAGACCGCGCAGGAACTGGCGGATGTGGCGGTCCCCCGGCTCGCCGACTTCGTCACCGTCGACCTGCTGGAGGGGGTGCTGCGCGGCGACGAGCCGCCGCGCGGCCGCTCCCTGCGGGCCACCGCACTGCGCCGCGCCGGGCTGAGCTCGGTGCGCAAGGGCGTCCCGGAGGCGGTGGCCCGGGTCGGCGAGCCCATCCGGGCCACCGAGGACTCCCCGTACGTGTGCTGCATGGCCGAGGCCCGCTCCTTCCTGCGCTCCGACTTCGACGTGGACGAGGCGACCTGGCTGTCCGGGGACCCCGCCAGGGATGCAAAGATCCGCGAGTACGGCATGAGCACGGCGATGTGGGTGCCGCTGCGCGCCCGCGGCAATGTGCTGGGCGTGGTCACCTTCGTCCGCGGCGGGCGGCCCGATCCCTACGAACGCGACGACGTGCTGCTGGCCGAGGAACTGGCGTCGCGGGCCGCGGTGTGCGTGGACAACGCCCGCCGCTGGACCCGCGAGCACGAGGCCGCCCTCGCCCTCCAGCGCAGCCTGCTGCCGCACGCGCTGACCGGCGGCATCGCCATGGAGGTCGCCTCCCGCTACCTGCCGACCGACGTCCAGGACGGGGTCGGGGGCGACTGGTTCGACGTCATCCCGCTGTCCGGGGCGCGGGTGGCCCTCGTCGTGGGCGACGTGGTCGGGCACGGCCTCACCGCGGCCGCGACCATGGGGCGGCTGCGCACGGCCGTGCACACCCTCGCCGACATGGACCTGCCGCCCGAGGAACTCCTGGCCCACCTCGACGACCTGGTCATCCGGCTCACCGAGGAGGACGCCGCCGACGGCGCGGTGGCCACCGCCGTGCTCGGCGCGACCTGCCTGTACGCCGTCTACGACCCGGTGACCGCCCGCCTGACGGCCGCGCGCGCCGGCCACCCGCCGCCGGCAATGCTGACGCCCGACGGCACCGTCACCTTCCCCGAACTGCCCCCGGGACCGCCGCTCGGCCTGGGCGCGATGCCCTTCGAGTCGGCGGAGTTCGATCTGCCGGAGGGCACCGTCCTCGCCCTCTACACCAACGGGCTGCTGAAGGCCTTCGGCGAGGACCCCGACATCGGCCTGGACAAGCTCGCCCACGCCCTCGACCGGCCCGGACTGCCGCTGGAGGACCTGTGCGCGGCCATCACCGGCTCGCTGCTCACCGGTCCGCCCGAGGACGACGTGGCCCTGCTCCTCGCCCGGACACAGGCCCTCGGCCCCGGGGCGGTCGCCACCTGGGACCTGCCCTGCGACCCCGAAGTGGTCAGCTGCGCACGAGGCCTGGCGGTGCGTCAGCTCTCCGCGTGGGGGCTGGAGGAGGTCGCGCCGGTCACCGAGCTGGTGGTCAGCGAACTGGTCACCAACGCCATCCGGCATGCGTCCGGGCCGATCCGGCTGCGGCTCATCCGGCACGCGGTGCTGATCTGCGAGGTCTACGACGGCAGCAACACCGTGCCGCGGCTGCGCCACGCGCGCACCACCGACGAGTCCGGCCGCGGACTGTTCCTGGTCGCCCAGTTCACCCGGCGCTGGGGGACCCGCTACACCGGCGACGGCAAACTCATGTGGGCGGAGCAGGAGCTTCCCGGCGCCGCCGCGGGCTGATCCCGCAGGCCGGGGCGGGGCGCGCGACGGGCGGACGGTGCGCGGGGCGGGGCCGGATCCGCCAAGCCCGGGACCACTGTCAGTGGGGTGTGCTGAAGTGGACTCCGTGGGCGGTCCCGGACCGACGGAAGGCGGAGAAGCCCCATGAGCGATCTTGCTGCACCACCCGACGTGGCGTCCGAGCTGGAACGCCACCGCACCGAGCTGACCGGCTACTGCTACCGCATGCTCGGCTCCCTCTTCGAGGCGGAGGACGCGGTCCAGGACACCATGGTGCGGGCCTGGCGCGCGTACGACCGCTTCGAGGGCCGCTCCAGCCTGCGTTCGTGGCTGTACCGGATCGCCACCAACGTGTGCCTGGACGCGCTGGGCGGCGCGGGGCGCCGGGCCCGGCCGATGGACCTGGCCTCCCCCGGCAGCGCCGAGGGACCGCTGCCCGGCGCGCTCCCGGACACCGCCTGGATCTCGCCCGCCCCCGACGGGCGCGTCCTGCCGGAGACCGGCGACCCGGCCGAGGTCGCCGACCGGCGCGAGTCCGTGCGGCTGGCCTTCGTCGCCGCGCTCCAGCACCTCGCCCCGCGGCAGCGGGCCGTGCTCATCCTGCGGGAGGTGCTGGCCTGGAAGGCCGCGGAGGTCGCCGAACTGCTCGACACCACCGTCGCCTCCGTCAACAGCGCCCTCCAGCGCGCCCGCGCCACCCTCGCCGCGGCCGCACCCGCCGCCGGTGACGCGGCCGCGCCCCTCGACGAGGAGCAGCGCGCACTGCTCGCCCGCTACGTGGCCGCCTTCGAGTCCTACGACCTGGACGCGCTCACCTCGCTGCTGCACGAGGACGCCACGCTGTCCATGCCGCCCTACGAGCTGTGGCTGCTCGGCCCGGCGGAGATCCGGGCCTGGATGGCCGGCCACGGCCGCGGCTGCCGCGGATCGCGGCTGCTGCCCGTCTCGGCCAACGGCATGCCGGGCTTCGCGCAGTACCGGCCGAGCGCGGACGGCGGGCACGAGCCGTGGGCCCTCCAGGTCCTCGAGATCTCACAGGGCCGCATCACCGGGCTCAACTCCTTCCTCGACACCCAGCGGCTCTTCCCGCTCTTCGGACTGCCCCCGCATCTGGAGCCCGGCCGGTCCTAGGCCGTGTCGGTCCAGCGTCCCGGCGAGCCCCACCAGGGCGATCAACTCCCGCAGCGGGCGCCCGGCCCCACGCAGAACGACGCGGGCGCCCTGGCGGCGGGCGGTCAACTGCAACCGGGCCAGTGCGTCGATCAGCACGGCGTCCGGCTCGCCGGCCGGGCCGCTCACGTCGCAGACCACCGTGACGGGGGCGGCCGCGGTGGCGGTGTTGCCCCGGTGTTCCGCCAGCAGGCATCGCAGCCGCTCGCACAGCACGGGGACCGCCTCCCGGGTCACCCTCGCGGGCAGCACGAGCACGGGGGACCCGCCGTCGGAGCGGGGCACGGGCTGGACCATGGGCGACCTCCTGCGACGGGCGTTCACCAGTAGGACCGCGCACGCCCGCGGAATCCATCGGCCGCGCCCCCGTCACGGCCGCGGCAGCGCCTCGATCTCCGCCGCCGTCCAGTCGCCGTCCGTGCACGCCGCGAGGTAGGCCGCGATCCCGTGCAGGTCCCACGCCCCGGACTCGAAGAGCCCCTCGGCGATGTGCCGCAGATAGGGCCCCGACGGCCGGACGTGCGCGACGTCCCCGCGCGACCAGGGCGCGGTGAACGTGAGCACCGGAAGCCCGTCGACGTCCCCCGGGTACAGCAGCGTCTCGTACCGTCCGTCGCCCAGGCGGGCCCGGCCGGTGCCCAGCACCGGCGCCAGGTCCAGGTCCCCGCCCGGCGCGCGGTACATCTCCTGCGCCGCGATGTCCGCGAACTGGCCGGCCGTCACCAGGTGGGCCCGCGCCCGGACCACTCCGTCCGGCGCGTCCGCGTCGTAGAAGGCCCGGCCGCCCGACCACACGGGCGACTGCGTCGCGAAGTAGAGCCGCCCCGGCAGTTCCAGCGGCAGCGACCGCAGCGGCGGCCGCGCGTCCCGGCAGCCCGGGTACTCCCGGCCGCCCCCGGGCGGGGAACCGCCCGCAAGATAGCTGTTCAGGCGTGCCATGTGCGTGTTGGAGCCGTACGAGGCGTACCAGACGAGGCCCGGCGGCTCCGTCCGCGTCCCGGAGGCGCGCCGCGCGTCCACACGTCGGGGTTCGGTCACGGCACCATGATGCGACGCCGTCAGGCCGCCGGCACCGTGCCGCGGATCTGCCGCAGGAAGGCGGCGTTGTCGGGCGTCGCGCGCAGCCGGGCGAGCAGTGTCTCGAAGGAGCCGGTGCCGCCCTGCAGCGCCCGGCGCAGCCCGTGGGAGGCGGCCAACTCGGCCGGGGACAGCAGCAGTTCCTCGCGCCGCGTGCCGGACGGATGCACGTCGACCGCGGGGAAGACCCGCCGGTCGGCCAGAGCGCGGTCCAGGCGCAGTTCCATGTTGCCGGTGCCCTTCAGCTCCTCGAAGAAGTAGGCGTCCGCCCGCGAGCCGGTGTCGACCAGTGCCGTCGCCAGGATCGTCAGCGAACCCCCCTCCTCCGCCGAACGCGCCGCCCCGAACAGCCGCTTGGGACCGGTCAGCGCGGCGGCGTCCACGCCCCCGCTCAGGGTCCGCCCGCCCGACGACGCGGCGTTGTTGTGCGCCCGGCACAGCCGGGTCAGCGAGTCCAGCAGCACCACGACGTCCCGGCCCGTCTCGACCAGCCGCTTGGCCCGCTCGACCGCCAGCTCCGCCACCGCGATGTGCTGCCGGGGCGTGCGGTCGAAGGTCGAGGCGATCACCTCGCCCCGCACCGACCGCCGCATCTCGGTGACCTCCTCGGGCCGCTCGTCGAGCAGCACCACCATCAGGTGGCACTCCGGGTGGTTGTCGGCGACCGCGTCCGCGACGGCGCGCAGCAGCATGGTCTTGCCCGTCTTCGGCGGCGCCACGATCAGCCCGCGCTGTCCCTTGCCGACAGGCGCGAGCAGGTCCAGCACCCGCGTCGACAGGCCCCCCTTGGGCGACTCCAGGCGCAGCCGCTCCGACGGGTGAAGCGGCGTCAGGTCCGCGAAGTGCCGCCGCCCGCGCGCCACCTCGGCCGGCAGCCCGCCGACCCGGTCGACCGCGACGAGCGCCCGGCCCCGCCCGTTCCCGGCCGCGGCGCCCTCGACGGCGTCGCCCTTGCGCAGCCCGTACCGCCTGATCCGCTCGGACGGCACGGGAACGTCGTGCGGCCCCGGCGCGTAGCCGCCGACGCGCAGGAACCCCCGCCCTCCTTCGATGTCGATGACACCGGCGACGGGCGTCTGCCGGTCGCCGTCGGACGGCGCCGCCGCCGGGGTGGGTGTGGTGGTGGACGTGGTCATGTGGATTCCTCACGTGGAAGGGATCGCGCACGCGGCGGCACGAACCGCCGCGACAGGCGCGGAAGCAGAAGGGTCCGAAGGGCCCGGGAAGAACAGGAGCGGGAACGCGTACGCGGACGCCGTCGAAGGGCGGTCACGCGATCGTGCGGTCCAGCTGGACCAGCGGAAGAAGCACCGGCGCCGTCGAGGGGCGCACAGCCGTGCCATTCGGAGAGTAGCACTCCCGCCCGGATCCCGGGAGGATCGTTGCGCCGCGGCCCAATCGCTGCCGCGAGACCACGCAACCCGGTCCTGCCCGGATAGAATTCCTGTTCCGCACGTTCAGCTGCCGAACGCCGCGGTCGGCCATGCATTCATGGGGGGATCTGTGGCGGATGTGACAGCAGTGCGCGTCGAGACCGTGGAAATCGATCATTCCGGCACGCGGCAGATCAGCGGCAGGACTCGTCCCACCGTCCCGCTCGCGGAGCACACGCCCCAGGTCCGGGCGGCGATCAGCGCGGCGTCCGAGATCGTCCAGGACTCCCTGGAGAGCATGCGGCCGCGTGCGGGGTGGCAGGTCACCACGCTGGAGGTCACCTTCGGCGTCACGCTCGCAGCCGACACCAGCATCATCGTCTCCAAGGCCTCGGCTGCCGCGTCCTTCGAGGTCAGGCTGACCGTCGAACGCACGGAGTAGCCGGTGGACCCGGAAGAGGACTGGGTCGCGATCTCCCAGCGGGGGCGCCGCCTCGGCGGTGGGGTGCGACTGACCCGGCGTCTCGTCCTCACCGCCTCCCACTGCCTCAACGGCATGCACGAGGACAACGGTGCGGTCCCCGGTCTGACCCTGCTGCCCGCACTCGGCGGCGAAGTGCCGGGCGTGGTGCACCGGCGCCTGCCCGACGCCGATCTCGCCCTGCTGGAGATGCAGTTTCCCGGGACTCCACCGCTGCCTGGGGTTTGTTTCGACAAAGCCGCGATGGGAGACCATTGGGAGGGTACGTACCGGCCGGAGAAGAACGATCCATACCTGAACGGCGTCGTGGACCACCCGTCGCGCCCGTTCGACTCCGCCGCAACCACCGAGATCAGGGTTCTCCAGCTCCGCTGTCACCAGTTGCTCGGCGACTTCTCCGGCTACTCCGGAGGTCCGGTCACCCGGCCCACGCCGACCCGTGCCGTACTCGGCATCCTCACCGTCCAGATGATGGAGCGCATCCAGCAGCTCCTCGAACCGCGGCCCCCCGAGCACAGCACCAACGTCCTGTACGCGACAACGATCGCCGAGGCCATGAAGCGCTTCCCGGAACTCCAACTCGTCCGTCTGCTGGAACGCCTGCGCCCGGACGGCGACCGGTCCGGCGAGGGCCCCTTCGCCATCGAGGAGCGGACCCGCTGGAGCGACCTCGATGATCCCGGCGCGGCACCCGACGTCATGGATCTCCAGTACGTGACGGCCATGGGGCCGTTCCCGGCCGCCAAGGCGTTCCCGTGATCAGGAACCTCGACGAGGCACTGGCGGTGGCAGTGCGCGCGGTCGAGGACGACGGCCGCCACCGTCAGGATCACGAGGCAGCTCTGCTCGCCTACGTCACTCAGCTCCACAGCGGGGACTCCGCGGACGGGGAGACAGACGACGGATCCACCGCCGGCTTCGCGTCCCGGCTCATCCATCTGTCGGCCCTGCTCCGGCGGATCGCCCTGCACGAACCCGCGGTGTCGCTGCTCGACCTGACCCGCGACCGGTTGATGGACGCGGAGGAGCAGGGCGAGGCCGTGCGCTCCGCCGACTGGAACGCCCTGGCCGTCCTGCAGGCCGCCTACGGGCGGCTCGACGACGCGCGCGACAGCCTGGGAGCCGCGCTGGACACCGCACGCACCGGCGAACCGGCCGACGCGCAGGAGGTCAAGGCGCTGGCGAACCTGGCAGCGGTGAGCATGCGCACGGGGGACGTCCGGCAGGCCGCCCGATGGGCCGTCGAGGCCCGGGACGCGGCCGATCTCCAGGGCTCGGCCGAGGAGGCCGCCCAGGTGGAGACCCGCCTGCTGATCGCTTCGGTCATGGTCGGTGCCGCCCGGGCAGTCCGGGGCCCCGACCGGGGGGAGCGGCTGGAGGCGGCCGTGAAGGAGCTGGAACGGTGGACCCGGGTCCTGCTGAACGTCGCCGGCCCCGACCACCGGCGTTCCCTGGAGGCGATGGCCGCGCTGGCCCGCGCCGAGTTCGACGCAGCGTGTGCCGCCCGGGAGACCGCCCGTGCCGAGCGGGCGGTCGAGGTACTGGAGACCGTGACCCAGCGGACCTCGGCCGGTCTCGGAGCGGACCACCCGCAGACCCTCACGGCCCTGGCCAATCTCGCCGCCGCAGAGTTCGAGGCTGCCGGCCTGTCCGCCCCTTCCGGGGAGCGGCGCGCCAGGGCCGAGTCGATCCTGGAGACCGTCGCACAGCAGACCTCGGCCACACTGGGCCACGACCACCCCCAGACACGGGCCGTGCTCTCCAATCTGGCCCGGATGCGGGGGGACTCCACGCCGGTCGTCGAGCTCGTGGAGCGCATCGACGCCACGTACACCCCGCGGAACAACGCGCAACGCAACCAGGCCAAAACGCGGGCGATCGCCAGAGAGAAGCACCTCGTCCGGCTCATCGCCCACGCGGGCGCCTCGTACTTCCTCGAGTCGCCGCAGCGCTTCATGCCCGTGATCGTCCAAGCCCTCGAGAACCGGGTCCACTTCCATGTGATCGTCAGCAGCCCCTGGAACAATCTGGGCGTCTTCATCAAACGCGATGCGGCCTGGGAGAAGCCGACCGCGGAGAACGTCATCGAGCTGATCGAGGCGAGTGACTACTACAAGCACACGTTCCGCAAGGTCATCAAGGAGTACGAGCGACTGCGTACCCTGTACGGCGACCGGATCGAGCTGCGACTCACCCCCATGGACATCCCGGGCACCACGCTACTCACCTCCGACGTCGGCTTCTTCGAGCCGTACATGACGGCCAACCCCGAGGACCGCACGCAGCGGGGCATGGGGGCCTTCGAGATCGAGTTCGGCAAGGTCAGCCGGTACTACGCGCTCAGCGTTGACGCCTTCGAGACCCAGTGGGAACTGGCCAGCACCCTTGAGCAGTTCCGCGCGCACGAGTTCCAGCACAAGCAGCGGCTGCGCATGCTCCTGGGAACCCTCACCGACGACGCCGCCGCCAAGCCCGTCGCCCCGCCCGCGGGCGAGGCCGGCTGAGAAACCCGCGGGCAAGCCGCAGCGGCCGGGTCACGGCACGTGCAGCAGATTCAGCCCGGCAGCGCGCAGGACACCGGCCGAGCCCACGAACAGGGCCTCGGGCAGCGCCTCCAGCGGCCAGAACTCCCAGCGCTCGCAGCGGTGCGGCTCGCACACCATGGGGTCACCGCTGAAGGACATGACCTCCACACCGATCTGCATGTGGTGATTGGCCAGCGGGTCCGGGTCCGTGACGTGCGCGACACGCATCTCCTGCGCCGCGATACCCGTCTCCTCCTTCAATTCCCGCGCGGCAGCGGCGAGGAGCGTCTCACCGATCTCCACGTGACCGCCGGGCAGCCCCCACGTGCCGTGGCCGAAGGTGTTCACGCGCAGTCCCAGCAGGATCGAACCGCCGCGCCGCAGGACCGCCTGCACGCCCACCCGCACCGTCGGTTCCGCGGTTCCGGTCACGTCACGCCTCCGGGCAGGTCCGGGTAGGTCCGGGAGAAGTTGTCCGCGTTGCTGTCGGACGCCACCATGTCACCGATACCCCGTGCGACGGCTTCCCTCTCCTCGAAAAGGTGCCCGATCCGGTATTCCGCCGCGTCCTTGATCACCACGACCTGGCAGTCGGGGTCGATGAAGAGGTAGGTGCCGCTGCGGGTCTTGTTGCGGTACACCTCCAGCGTCACCCCGCGGTACGCGGCGGCCTTCTCGCACCGCGACAGTGCCTCCTCGAACTCCCACTCGGAGACCGAAAGCCAATCGCTGTTGTCGGCGCCGTAGTTGGTCTCGGACATCTGGTAGATCTTCCACACGTCCGGCAGGCAGTCGTCGTCCTGGATCAGTTGCAGCACCTCGGACGCGCCGCCCAGATTGCGCCGCGTGATCACGGTGCCGAGCTTCACCTTCACGGCCTGATGGTGCCTGCGCACCTCCTTCAGGAGGGCGAGCACCCGTTCCCTGTGGGGAGCGACGCCGGTGCGCAGAGCGGCGTGCTCACTCGCGTCAGCGGACTCCAGCGGCAGAGCGATCCACGACAGGTGCGGCAGGACGCGGCGCATGGCGGGCAGGGGCGCCAGCCCGTTGGTGGAGAGCACCACACGTGGCGCGTCCGTGCCCGAAGGATGATTCCTGTCGCCCAGCCCGGCCAGCAGATCCGCCAGGTAGGGCAGCAGCGTCGGTTCACCCCCGGACACCACCACGCCCCGCACGCCTGCCTCCCGGAGCACGTCCACGACGCGGAAGGCGTCCCGCTCGGACATCGTGGGAATCTCGTGGCGCGGCCCGAAGCAGAACGGGCAGCTCAGGTTGCACCTGCCCAAGGGGCGGAAGTCCACGTACGCCGGAAGCCTCAGGGGGGATGCTGGCATGGCTCGGCGCTCTCCTGCCCTCGGCAGACCCGGCCGATCTGCACGCCGGGCAGTGATTTCGCGGCCACTGTAACCGCAGCGGGGAGTCGCGGCGCGGCATTGACAAGGGTGTTACGTGCACTCGCACTCGCCGATACTGGGGCCATGCGCAAGGCATTCGCCCATGAGGCCGTCGTGGTCCTCGCGGCAGGTGGGGACGAGAGGGCGCCCGGGGGCGCGATCACCGTGGAGCTGTGCGGCGGCTGGGAGCACGAGGGGCCGTGCCCGCTCGCGGCACATCACACGGCGGTGTCACCCGGGGCGGACGGAGGCCTGCTGCTGCGGGTGCTGTTCGCGGCGGAGCCGGCGGACGAGGCCGCGGTGCGCGCCCGGATCGACGCGGCACTGGCGGCGGGGGCGCTGGGCAGGGAACCGGCCCCGGACACCCGGTGGGAGCTGCGGGCGAGCGGCCCGAGCCCCGTCCGGGAGGACGAGGCGGGGCACGCGGCGCGGCTCAGCGGCTGAGCCAGTCGGTGTCGCCCATGACGACGACGGGGTGCAGGGCCGGGTCGAGGGTGCGCAGCAGTGCGCGCATGTCGGGGCGGGGCAGGCTCACGCAGGCCTGGGTCGGGCCGCCGTGGTCGACGTGGAACCATATGCCGCCGCCGCGGGAGGCGCCCAGGGGGCGGGTCCAGTCGCGGGGTGTGGTGCCGGGCTGCCGGTTGTAGTTGATGGCGACCACGTAGTCGAACGAGCCGGCCAGCGACTCGCCCTTGAAGCCGGTGCCGGAGATGGAGAAACCCCGTGGCGAGTGGTCGTAGGGGAGCTTGCTGCCGGGGTCGGGGAGCAGTCCGCCGGCGTCGGTGAGTCCGTAGACGCCCACGGGGGAGCGCAGGTCGCCGACGTGGTGGTCGGTGGTCCAGCCGTCGCGGGCGTTGTGGCCGGTCCAGGTGGGGCCGTCGCTCCAGCTGCCGTCGGGCCGGCGCTGGTGGACCACGACGTGGGAGACGGAGGAGTTCTTCCCCTCGCCCGTCACGACGACGACCTGGCGGGCGCCGGCCGGGACGGCCGCGAGGGTGCGCGGTCCGACACCGGGCAGCCGGGTGTCGACCGGCGTGGCCGCCGAGCTCGATGCCGCAGGGGCGGACGCCGCGGCGGGCAGCGCGGCCGGCGAGACCGCGGTGGTCGGCGTCCCGCAGCCGGCGAGCAGTCCGGCTCCGGCCGCCACGGCCGCGAGCAGGGATATCGCGGAGCGGGCACCGCCGCGCGGCACGCGGTTGGGCATGGCAAGGCCTTTCGATGTGAACGATATGAGCGATATGAGCGATGTGCCGGACGACGGGAGCCGGGGCCGTCAGCCCTGGTGGAACTGCGCCGTCTTGAAGGCCTTGGTGACCGCCGTGATGGTGGCCTGCGACGGCTCGCGCAGGCAGACGTTGACGTTGAGCATCAGCGGACGGTCCTTCTTCGTGGTGATGCCGCCCCACGCCTGCATCTCGGCGTCGCCGCCGAGGAGCTGGCAGCCCTTGCCGGGCGCGGACGGTTGCACGACATCGAAACCGGTCTTGCCGTCCCCCTTCGTGTACAGCGTCTTGTAGATGTAGATCAGCGCCGCGCCCTTGCGCAGCCGGTCGACCGGCGGGCAGGCCGAGTACCCCAGGTCGAGCGCGGGCTTGCAGGAGGGGCCCTGGCTCAGGGGCTGCTGCGACACGAAGCCGATCATCATCGCCTTCCCGTCGAGCATGGTGAAGCCCTTCCAGCCGGTCGGCAGTCGCAGCGTCAGGCCGTAGAGGTTCTTCAGTTCGACGGTCGTGGACGTGTCACGGCCAGGGCTGGGCGACCGCATGGACGTGGGTCCGTTCGCGGGCGTGCTCGTGGCCTCGGCCGTGGCCGTGGCGGTCCCCGCGGCGGCTGGGGTCGCGACGTCCTGCCGGTGCGGGTCGGCGCCGCCGGTCAGACCGGCCATCGTGAGCACCCCGGCACCGACGGCCGCCACCGTCGCCGTGGACAGCGCCGCCATCCTGCGCCGCTGGACCCGGCGTCTGATCTGCGCCATCCGGTCGGTGGGGGCGAGGGGCTGCGGCACCGTCCGCTCCAGGAGCACGCTCAGCTCCCACTCGTCCTCGCCGCTCGGTTCGTGCTCGCGATCACGCGAAGTCCCGTTGTGCATGCCGCTCACCCCCTTCCGTCAGGCTGGGCACCGCCGCCAGTTCCTTGCGCAGCATGCCCAGCGCCTTGGCCGCCTGGCTCTTGACCGTGCCGGGCCGGCAGCCCAGCACCGCGGCGGTCTCCTCCACGCTCAGGTCCTCGAAGTAGCGGAGCACCACCACGGCCCGCTGCCGCGGCGGCAGCCGCCGTACGACAGCCGCCAGCGACTGCTCCAGGTCGACGGAGGCGAACGGGTCGCCCTCCGACGCCCCGGCGGGCACCTCGCCGTGCGGCACCTCCCCCCGCCAGCGCCGCTGCCACCACGACGAATGCGTGTTGACCAGCGCCTTGCGCACGTACGCCTCGGGGTTCTCGGAGGCTATCCCGCGCCATTTCGGCCAGACCTTCGCCAGCACCGTCTGCAGCAGGTCCTCCGCGAGGTGGGCGTCCCCCGTCAGCAGCCAGGCGACCCGGAGCAGCCTCGGCCCGCGCGCGGTGACGAACTCCTCGAAGTCCGGCGCCGCGTCCCTCACCGTGCTGTCCTCGCCATCGCATTCCTGTCCCTGAATCCGGCCTCACAACCGCCCAACCGGGTGGGGCGCCCGTTCGGTTGCCCCGGGGACGAAGATCGTTCGTTTTGCCTGGTCATTGCACTGCCCGCGACCAATCGTGGGCACTGCCCGCTTATGCGGTAGACGGTCAGGTATACGCCATGAACAAACCGGACATGTGGGTGGGCCCGCCGGACTCCGCGCCCGGCGGGGCGAGACACGCCGCCGGTTCCTGCCGCCGCCCCGGCGGCACCGGCGGCCCAACTGCCTGCCGTTCCAGGCCGCCGGAACCACCGTCCCGGAGGGGGACTCCTCGCCTCACGCAGCCGCAGCCGGGTGGGCGACCCGCCGCCCTGTGAAACACACCACACCGTCCGGCCCCACCTGCCGGTCCGCCCGGCCGGCCCCGGCAGCCGGTCGTTCGGGACCGCCGCCTGCCCTGGTCACGATGGACCGGCGGTCGCGGCCAGGCCGGGGGCCCGTACCGGAAGGCCACCGGCCCTGTGACGCAGGCCACGCCGTCCAACCCCCACGGGCCCGATCACCTGCCGGTCTGTCCGGCAGGCCCCGCCCGACCACCGTGGATGGGGGTGCTCGCCCCGTTCACCAGGGGGCTCCTCGCCTGGCGCAGCCGCGGCCGGGCCGACGGCACCGGGCGACCACCGCTCCTGTGACTCAGGCCCCGGCGCCGCTTGCCCGGTTCACCACGGGCCGGCAGTCGCACCGGAGGGCCACCGGCCCTGTGGCGCACGCCATGCTCCCCGGGGCCGCCGGCCCGCCCGAAGCGCCCCAGGAGCGGATTCGCGCCCAGGGCCCGGGCCGGGCGGCGGCACCGCGCATGCCGCCTGCCCCGGCGACCCGGGCGCGCGAGCTGACGTACCGTCAACATGCGTACGGCACAACCGAATCGCCCCCGCGCCGGAACCCCCTCGACGTCCTCACCAGGTGATCTTGTGATCCGGGGGCGTTCCGTCGGAGACTCGAACTCGGCGTCCCCGCCCGCCGATTCACCCCGCACCGACGGAGGAACACGCAGTGAGCACCCTCAACAAGGGCGTCAACAAGGTCGAGGTCCGTCTCAAGTGGGATCCCAGCCCGCTCGGCTCCCCCACCCACGACCTCGACATCGTCGCCGCCACCTACCTCGCCACGTCCCCGCACGGCAAACCGGCGTACCTCGTGCACTTCGACAGCCGCTCGCCGGACGGCACGATCACGCTCAACCGCGACAGCAAGAACGGCAAGGGACTGGGCGACGACGAGGTCATGACCCTCGAGTTCGACCGGCTCTCCCCCGCGTACGGCCGGGTCGTCGTCGGCATAGCCATCCAGCAGGGCGACGGCCGGATCACCTTCGGCGATGTCGCGGGCACCCGCGTGCGCGTCGTCGAGGGCTACGCCGACCTCGCGGCGTCCGACTTCTCCGAGGTCGCCGGCTCCACCGCGGCCGCCCTCGGCGAGTTCGTCCGGGCCGACTCGGGCGAGTGGCACTTCCACCCGGCCGTCCGCGGCTACGACACCGACCCCGGTTCCTTCGCCCGGGAGATGGGCACCTCCTGAGGTCCCGCCCTTCCCCGGACGTACGCGAAGGCCCGCCGTCACGGCGGGCCTTCGCGTCCCGGCGGAGCCTCAGACGACACCCTGCGCGGTCATCGCCTCGGCGACCCGCAGGAAGCCCTCGATGTTGGCGCCGAGCACGTAGTCGTCGCCGCTGCCGCCGTACGTCTCGGCGGTGGCCCGGCACTCGGCGTGCACGGACTGCATGACGGCGGCGAGCCGGGCCTCGGTCTGCGCGAACGTCCACACGTCGCGCGAGGCGTTCTGCTGCATCTCCAGCGCGGAGGTCGCGACTCCGCCCGCGTTGGCGGCCTTGCCCGGCCCGAAGAGCACGCCGGCCTCGCGGAAGGTCTCGATCGCCTCGGGCGTGCACGGCATGTTGGCGCCCTCGGCGACCGCCACGACACCGTTCTTGACCAGGGTGCCGGCGTCCTGCCCGGCCAGCTCGTTCTGCGTCGCGCAGGGCAGCGCCACGTCGCAGGGCACGTCGAAGACCGAACCGCGCTCCGAGTGGCGCGCCTTCGGCTTCGCCTCCGCGTACGCGGAGAGCCGGCCGCGGCGCACCTCCTTGACCTCCTTCAGCAGCTCCAGGTCGATGCCGTCCTCGTCGACGACATAGCCCGAGGAGTCCGAGCAGGCCACGACCGTGCCGCCGAGGGCGCGCACCTTCTCGATCGCGTACACCGCGACGTTGCCGGAACCGGAGACGACCACCTTGCGGCCCTCGAAGCCCTCGCCGCGCGTGGCCAGCATCTCCTTGGCGAAGAACACCGCGCCGTAGCCGGTGGCCTCGGTGCGCGCGTGCGAACCGCCCCAGCCGATGCCCTTGCCGGTCAGGACGCCCGCCTCGAAGCGGTTGGTGATCCGCTTGTACTGGCCGAAGAGGTAGCCGATCTCCCGGCCGCCGACGCCGATGTCCCCGGCGGGGACGTCGGTGTGCTCGCCCAGGTGACGGTAGAGCTCGGTCATGAACGACTGGCAGAAGCGCATGATCTCGCCCTCGGAGCGGCCCTTGGGGTCGAAGTCGGAGCCGCCCTTGCCGCCGCCGATCGCCAGGCCCGTGAGCGCGTTCTTGAAGATCTGCTCGAAGCCCAAAAACTTCACGATGCCGAGGTTCACGGTGGGGTGGAAGCGCAAGCCGCCCTTGTACGGGCCGAGCGCGCTGCTGAACTCCACCCGGAAGCCCCGGTTGACCTGCGGCCGGCCCTGGTCGTCCACCCACGGCACCCGGAAGATCACCTGCCGCTCCGGCTCGCACACCCGCTCCGCGATCCGTGCCTCCAGGTACTCCGGGTGCGCCTGCAGTGCCGGCGCCAGCGAGTGCAGCACCTCCCCCACCGCCTGATGGAACTCGGGCTCGCCGGCGTTGCGCCGGCAGACCTCCCCGTAGACGGCCTCGATGTGTGCACTGACGTTCATGCGCGCCTTCTCTCGTCTTGACTCCCGGCCGTGCCCCGCTCGTGCGGCGCGCGACCGGCCGTTGCCGTGTCAACGAGTACGGACGGACGAAGGCCATGTGTCAGCGGAGGGACAAGACCGGTCCCGGCGGCCGCGGACGGCTTCAGAGCGTGACGAGACGCACGGCCGCCAGCAGGGTGAGCACGACCGTGACGCGTTCGAAGACCTTCGGACTGATACGGCTGATCGTCGCCCGGCCCGCGGCGGCCCCCGCGAGGACGGCGGGAGCGGTGAGCGCGCCGAAGGCCAGCGTGGCGGGGGTGATCAGGCCGAGGCCGACGCTGAACGGCACCTTGAAGGCGTTCAGCAGCAGGAAGAACCACGCGCTGGTGCCGAGGAAGCCCAGCATCGGCAGCCCGACGGCCAGGAAGTACAGCGCCATGATCGGTCCCGCCGCGTTCGCCGTCATCGTGGCGAACCCGGCGAGCACCCCGGCACCCGCCGCGACGGCCCGGTGGTGCACCATCCGGTCCTCCGGCCCGCGGCGCCGGCTCCACCAGTGCACGGCGAGCATCAGCAGGAGCAGCGCCCCGATGAGCTCCCGCATCCGGGCGTCGTCGACCCGGCGCACCACCGCCGCGCCCAGCAGCACCCCCAGGACCACCCACGGGAACAGCCGCACCAGGCGGCCCCAGTCGGCGTGCCGCCGGTACGCCGCCACCGCCACCACGTCGCCGACCAGCAGCAGCGGCAGCAGCACCCCGGTCGAGAGCTTCGCCGGCAGCACGAGCGCGAACAGCGCCACGCCCACCGTCCCGGCCCCGGACACCCCGGTCTTGGAGTAGCCGACGAGAAAGAGCGCGAGCAGCGCCACCGCCCACTGGGCGGCGTCCAGTGACGGCATCAGGGCCGCCCGGTCGATATGCGGATCACCCGGTCTTCCTATCCGCCCGCCGCTGTGGCCCTCCGGGCGGGGTCCCTCCGGGGCACCTGGTGGACGCCTCGCCTTCACTGGGGCACACCAAGGTCTGGAGATGTTGTGAAACGTTGTGACCTGCCGGTAGCTTCGCCCGGACGCCGAGCACTCCCGTCAAATCGCCATCAAATACTGCACGTTACCGAGGCCAGAGCCCGCCGGGACAGGCCCGCGGACCCAACGGCCGTCCGGATCGCGGGATCGGTGCCTGTGCCAACGAAACAGTGTGCTTGAATGCTTCGCGTGCCGCCGACCGGCTCCCGCCGACCAGCACCATGACAACGGTGTCGGCCCGCGCGGCACGACAAGAACTTCGTGCGCACTCCTCCCGCCCACGCCGATGTGCCGGAATCCGCACCGGATCACGGCCGTCCCGCGGCGCAGGCGGTGAGGTCGTGGCCGCACCTGGCACGGGATCAGACACCTGCCGGTCCCCGCGCCGTGTGTGCCGCGCGCCACACAGCAGTATCGGAAGGAATGCCTTGCACAAGCGAACAAGGAAGCGCGTGCTTCCGGCCGTCGTCGCCGGCGGAGCCCTGGCCGTGGGTGCCTTCGCACTCCTGCCCTCGACCGCGCTGGCCGGCACGTCCGCCCCCGCGCAGCACCGGTCCGCCACCCAGGCGGACTTCGAGGCCGCCGCGGCCGAGTACCAGGTGCCGGTGTCCGTGCTCCTCGGCGTGGCCCGCCAGGAGTCCGGCCTCCAGTCCCACCCCGGCTACAGCAACAACGCCGGGTGGGGACTGATGAACCTCACCGACGCGACGCTGGAGATGCTGCAGAAGGGCCCGTCGGGCATACCCGCCCACTCGGACCTCACCTCGGCTGCCAAGCACCCCGAGCTGCACACCCTGCTCACCGCCGCGAAGCTGACCGGTATCCCCGCCGACGACCTGCGGCACAACCGGCGGGACAACCTCCGGGGCGGCGCCGCCCTGCTGGCGTCGTACCAGAAGCAGCTGACCGGCGGGACGTCGGACAACCCGTCCGACTGGGCCGGGGCGGTCGCCAAGTACAGCCAGATGGCCAACGAGAAGGCCGCGCAGTCCTTCGTCTCCGACGTCTTCGCCTCGATCCGCTCCGGCGTCTCGGAGGCGACCTCGGAGGGCCAGCGGGTCACCCTGGCGGCCGACCCGTCCGCCACCCCGGCCTCCGGGCAGCTGGCGAAGCTCAAGCTGGCCAAGGCAGTCGGTCCGGCCACGCCCGCCGAGTGCCCCAAGTCGATGGACTGCCAGTTCGTCCAGGCCTCGTCCACGGGTGTCCAGGTCTCCAACCGGCCCGCCAACGGCATCAAGCTCACGCAGATCGTCCTGCACACCACCGAGGGCTCCTACGACGCGGCCATCCGGACCTTCCAGGGCCCGAACGCCACCGCCGCGCACTACGTGATGCGCTCCTCGGACGGCGCGGTCACGCAGATGGTGTCGGACAAGGACGTCGCCTTCGGTGACGGCAACTACGACAGCAACCTGCACTCGATCCAGATCGAGCACGAGGGCTTCTCGGCCTTCGGCGCGCAGTGGTACACCGACGCCGTCTACCAGCAGACGGCCAAGCTGGTGAAGTACCTCGCCGAGCGGTACGACATCCCCCTGGACCGCCAGCACATCCTGGCCCACGACAACGTGCCCGGCGGCAAGACCGCCGACCTGGCCGGCATGCACTGGGACCAGGGCAACGAGTGGGACTGGACCCGCTTCATGAAGAAGCTCGGCGCCCCGTTCGACGACGGCACCAGCGGTGCCGGCCCGGTCGGCAGCGTCGTGACCATCGCCCCCACCTTCGCCAAGAACCTGCAGACGTTCACCGTCTGCCCGGCCGACGACCCCACGGGCGGCACCACCGAGTGCACCCCGAAGACGGTCCCGGCGAGCTCGCTCTTCGTGCACCAGGGCCCGAGCGAGGACTCCCCGCTCATTCTGGACGCGAACGTGCACCCCAGCGCCACCAGCGGCACGAACGACGTCAGCGACTGGAGCACCACGGTGCAGGCCGGCCAGCAGTTCGTCGTCGCCGACCAGCAGGGTGACTGGACCGCGATCTGGTTCGACGGCCAGAAGGGCTGGATCAGCAACCCCCAGGGCAGGAACACCGTCCCGACCACGGGTGTGCAGATCATCACCGCGGCCGGTGCGACCACCGCGCCGGTCTACGGCACGGCGTTCCCCGACCCGTCCGAGGTCCCGGCCGGCTGGGGCGCCGACCCGCAGAACCCGCTCACCGCGCCCAACTACGGCATCCCCGCGGGCCAGGCCTACGTCGCCGACCAGCCCCCGGTCAACGGCCAGGACTTCTTCCCGAGCCGCCAGGGCGTCGTCACCGGCGCGAAGCAGTACTACACGGTGCAGTTCAACCACCGGTACGTGTACGTGAACGCGGCCGACGTCACCGCCACCACGGCCTGACGCCCGCACCGCTGAACCACCGCTGAACCACCGCAGGGCCCCTCGCACGGCGGCCGGCCTCCCCGGCCGCCCGCCGCCGGGGGGCCCTGCCGCGTCCCGCCGCGGGACGTGCCGGCAACCACCGTCATATGACGCTCGATTGCGTCGCCGTCGCGCGCCTAGCGTGTTCTCACGTCAGGAGCTCGATGAACAGGGGATTCCCATGGCGTGGCGCGGGGCTCGTTCCGCGACGGGGCGGACGATGGTCGGCCGCCCCGCCGAACGCGAGGCGATCGGACAGCTGCTCGAAGCGGTACGCGAGGGACTCAGCGGCGTCCTGGTGCTCGTGGGCGAGGCCGGGATCGGCAAGACGCGGCTGCTGGACCACGCGGCGGCCGAGGCCACCGGTGTTGCGCTGACCCGGCTGGTGGGCGTCGAAGCCGAGAAGCCCCTCGGCTACGGCGCGCTGCACCGGCTCCTGCGGCCACACCTCCACCGCACCGACCAGCTCCCCGCCCGGCAACAGGACGCCCTGAACGGCGCGTTCGGCCTGACCGACGCGCCGCACCCGGACCGGTACCTGGTCGGTCTGGCGACCCTGACCCTGCTGTCCGGCGCGGCGTCGGAGCTGCCGATGCTGTGCCTGATCGACGACGTGCACTGGCTCGACCCCGAGTCGGCCGCGACACTCGCATTCGTCGCCCGGCGGCTGCACGCCGACTCCCTGGGCCTGATCTTCGCCGCCAGGGACGACCTCGGCGACCGGGGGCTGTTCGACGCCCTGCCCTCGCTGCGGGTCGGCGGGCTGCCCGCCACCGACGCCCGGGAGGTGCTGACCCGTGCCGTCGCCGGGCACCTGGACCCGGCCGTCGCGGACCGGATCGTGACCGGCACCGGCGGCAATCCGCTGGCCCTCGGCGAACTGGCCGCGCACCTGGGCGCCGAGCAGCTGGCCGGGGTCGCGCCCCTGCCCGAGCCGCTGCCGGTGAGCAGGCTGCTGGAGGAGCACTTCCGGCAGTCCGTCGCCGCGCTGCCACCGCACACCCGGACGCTGCTCCTCCTCATGGCGGCGGCGCCGACCGACGACCTGGCGGTGGTCCGGCACGCGGCGGGCGCGCTGGGCCTGCCGGCCAGTGCCGCGGCCGCGGCCGTCGAGGCGGGCGTGCTGGAGCACGGGCCCGGCGCCGGGTTCCGGCATCCGCTGATCCGTTCCTCGGTCTACGCGGCGGCCTCGGGGGACGACCGGCGGCGGGTCCATGCCGCCCTCGAAGCGGCCAGCGACCCGGCCCGCGTCCCCGACCGGCGCGCCTGGCACCGCGCCGAGGCGGTCCTCGGCACCGACGACGCGGCCGCCGCGGACCTGGAGGCCGCGTCGGACCGCGCCCGGGCCAGGGGCGGCTACTCCGCCCAGGCGCTGTTCCTGTCCAGGGCGGCCGAACTCACCACCGAACCGGCCAGACGCGCCGAGCGCTACCTCGGCGCGGCCCAGGCCCATCTGGCCTCCGGCGACCACGCCGCCGTGCACCCCCTGCTCGACCTCGCCCTCCCCGCCCTCGACCGGCCCTCCGCCCGCGCCCTCGCGCTGCGGATCCGGGCCTCGGCCGAGCTCTTCGACACCCGCAACGACCGCGTCCCCGCCATGATGCTCGACGCCGTGGCCGAACTCGGCGACGCGGATCCCCGTATGACCCGGGAGCTGCTCTACGAGGCCATGCACGCCGCCGTCATCGCCCAGCACACCATGCACCGCACGACCTTGGCCGAGGTGGCCAAGGCCGTGATCGGCGCCTCCCACGACCAGGACGCCCCGGACTGGAGCCCCGACCGGCTGATCGAGGGCCTGGCCCTGCGTACCGCCTACGGCTACGAGAGCAGCGTCCCGGTGATCCAGGAGGCCCTGGCGAAGCTCCGCGCGTCGGCCGAACTCCACGACATGGCCAGCCCGCTCGCCATCATCGTGGGCCTCGCGGCGGGCGACGTGTGGGACATCGACGCGTACGCCGGGATCGCCGGCCGGCTCGCCGCCGAGAACCGTACCCAGGGAGCGCTGTACAGCCTCACCCTGTCCCTGACGGTCCAGGCGTACACCGAGATCTGGAACGGGCGGCTGACCGCGGCCGACGGTCTCCTCGCCGAGGCCGACGACTACGCCGCGGCCATCGGCCTGGCGACGCAGGGCGATCTCAACAAGGCCCTGCTCTACGCGTGGATGGGCAAGGAGAGCGAGGTGCGCGCCGTCACCGCGACGATGGACGCCGTCGCCGCGGCGTACGGACTCGGCATGCTGCGCCAACTGGCGCTCCACGCCCGGTGCGTTCTCGACCTGGGGACGGCGCGCTACGACGAGGCGCTGCGCCACGCACTGCCCGCCTACGAGGAGGACTTCCCGTCGGAGGGCAACCTCATGCTGCCGCTCCTCGTCGAGGCCGCCGTCCGCGCGGGCGACCGGCCCACGGCGGTCCTGGCGCTCCAGCGGCTCGAACACCGCGCGCGGCTGGCCGGAACGCCGTGGGCGCTGGGGCTGCTGGCCCGCTGCCGGGCCCTGACCGAGGAGGACGCGGAGGCCGAGAGATGGTACCGGGAGTCGATCGAGCTCCTGGGGAGCGTCCCCCTGGCCGCGGAACACGCCCGGTCACGGCTGCTGTTCGGCGAGTGGCTGCGGCGGCGCAAGCGCCGGTCCGAGGCCCGCGACCACCTGCGGGCCGCGTACGAGTCCTTCGACGCCTCGGGCGCGGCCCTGTTCGCCGAACGGGCCCGGATCGAGCTGCTCGCCACCGGTGAGAAGGCACGCCGGCGCGTACCGGAGACCAGGTCCGATCTCACGCCCCAGGAACGGCATGTGGCGCTGCTGGCCGCATCGGGACTGACCAACGCAGAGATCGCCTCCCGGCTGTTCATCACGACCTCGACGGTCGAGTTCCACCTGAACAAGGTGTTCCGCAAGCTCGGCATCACCTCGCGCCGGCGGATCGCCGCCGCGCTCGAAGGGCCGGCGACCGGCTGATCCCCGCCCGGCCGCGGCCGGGCGCAGGTGGACATGCGGCGCTGTCGACCGCATGATCGATTATGTGAGCACGACCAACGGCCCGGCGCGGGCCGACCGGCGTCTCGTCGGGCGCGACGACGAACTGCGATCCCTGTTCGGGCACCTTGACGCGGTCGATTCCGGAGGTCGTGCGATCGGGCTCTTCGGGGAGCCCGGGGTGGGCAAGAGCGCGCTGCAGGCGGAGGTCGTGGAGCACGCGCGAGCCACCGGGTTCACCGTGCTCACCGCGCGGGGCAGCCAGTCCGAGACGCACCTGCCGTTCGCCGGCCTCCATCAACTGCTGCGGCCCCTGCTCTCCCGCGCCGACCGGCTGCCGGCCCTGCAGCGCCACGCCCTGCTCGTCTGCTTCGCCATGAGCGACGCGATCCAGGTGCACCCGTTCTTCGCCTTCCTGGCGGTCCTGGAACTGCTTGTCGACGCGGCGGCGGACAGCCCGGTCCTGGTCTGCCTCGACGACCTCCACTGGATGGACCAGCCGTCGATCGACGCCCTGGCCTTCGTCTGCCGCCGGATCACCGGTGAGCGGGTGATCGTGCTGTGCACGTCGCGGCCCGAGGCCCTGCCGTTCACCGACCCCCACACGATCGAGTGGACGGAACTCGAGGGCATCGACGACGCCGCGTCGGCCGAGTTGCTGGACGGGCGGGCGCCGCAGCTGCCGGCGGCCGTGCGCGAGCGCGTACTGCGGCAGGCGCGCGGCAATCCGCTCGCCCTGGTCGAGTTCGCGGGAGCGCTGGAGTCCGGGCGGTACGCGTGGACCGAGTTCGACGAGGACCTGCCCATGACCACCCGCCTGGAGCGGGCGTTCGCCACACGGGCCGAGCACCTCGACCCGGCCGTCCGCGCCGTCCTGACCGTCGCCGCGGTGGACGACGGCGACGACCTCGGCGACGTCCTCGCCGCGGCGGGCATCCTCCACGGTTCGCCGGTCGACCTCGGCAGGGCGCAACCGGCCTTCGAGCACGGCCTCCTGACCGTGACCGGCGAGCGGTACCGCATCGCCCACCCGCTGGTCGGTTCGGCCCTCCGGCAGGGCATGCCGCCGGCCGCGCGCCGGGAGGCGCACGCCGCGCTCGCGCGCGTCCTCACCGGTCATCCGGACCGCGCGGTGTGGCACCGGGCCTCCGCGGTGTCGGGACGTGACGAACGGATCGCCGCCGAGCTGGAACAGGCCGCCGGGAACGCCCAGCGCCGCGGTGCGATCGCCTCGGCCGCCGCGTGGCTGGAACGGGCTGCCGCCCTGAGCCCGGACCCGCGGTCGCAGGCCGCACGCCTGCTCGGCGCCGCCGAACTCGGCTTCCAGCTCGGCCGGTTCAGCCACGTCGAGCAGATCAAGGCCCAGGTCGCGGGGATGACGCTCCGGCACCGCGACCGGTCGCGGCTGGCGTGGCTCGAGGGCGTCTTCCACGACGGCTCCACGGGGGAACCCGCGGAAGTGCGCCACCTGGTGGCCCTGGCCGAACACGCCACCGGCGAGCAGGACGCCGACCTCGCCATGCAGCTGCTGGTCGGCGCGGCCCGCAGAGTGTGGTGGCGCGATCCCGGTCCGGCGGTGCGGCACGAGATCGTCCGGGCCGCGGAGCAGGTGAACCTGCCGGCCCACGACCCGCGGCTGCTGGCCCTGCACGCGCTGTGCGGCTTCCACGAACGGACGCCGATGGTGGTCGAGCAGCTCGCCCGGTGGCCGGCCGACGCCGACGGGGAGCCGGAACTCGCCGGCCTGCTGGGCATCGCCGCGTTCTGCACCGGCGATTTCCGCCACGCCGTCGGCTTCCTGTCCACCCCCGTCCGGGAACTCCGCGCCCAGGGCCGCATGAGCCTGCTCGCCGAAGCGCTCGCGATACGGGCCTGGGCCGAGGTCTACCTCGGGGTCTTCGACCCGGCGCGCTCCGCCGACGAGGCCGTGCGGCTCGCCGACGAGACCGGCCAGTCGCTGTGGGCCGCGACCGCGCGCATCGCCGTGGCCCTGATCGACGCCGTGCGCGAGGGCTGGGACACCCGCCACGCCTTGCTCTCCGAGGCCGAGCACGTGGCCCTGCGCACCCCGAACGCCGCGTCGTCCCTGCTCGCCGGCGTACAGCTGGCCCGCGGCACCGCCGAGTTGGGCGCGAACCGGCACGAGCAGGCGTACGGCGAACTGCACCGCGTCTTCGAGCCCGCCGACCCCGCGTTCCAGCGGATGCAGCAGGTGTGGACGCTCGGCTACCTGGCCGACGCCGCCGTCCGCACCGATCGGCGGGCCGAGGCGAGAACCGCGCTGGCCTCCATCGAACGGCTCGTGGGCGACGCCCCTCCCACGGGGGCGGCCATCGCCCTGGAGTACACGAGGGCGGTGCTGGCCGACCGCGCGTCGGCCGAGTCGCTGTTCCGGGCCGCCAGGGACGGCGCGGCCTCCCAACTGCCCTGGCACTGCGCCCGTATCGACCTGGCGCACGGCTCGTGGCTGCGCCGGCAGCGACGTGTCCTGGAGTCCCGCGGGCCGCTGCGGGCGGCGCGGTCGGCGTTCGACGCCGTCGGTGCCCGCACCTGGGCGAACCTCGCCGACCAGGAACTGCGGGCGACGGGCGAGCGCGGGTGGCAGCCCACGTCGGACCCGCGCGAACTGCTCTCGCCGCAGGAGACCCAGATCGCCGAGCTGGCCGCGCAGGGCCTGTCCAACCGCGAGATAGGGCAGCGGCTGTTCCTGTCGCACCGCACGGTCAGCTCGCACCTGTACCGCATCTTCCCCAAGCTCGGCATCGCCTCCCGGGGCCAGCTGGCCGCCGCGCTGACCCGCCACGGCGATCAGCCCCCGGCCGGTTGACGCCCGCCGCCCGGCGGCGGGACCGCGCGGTGCCGCGCGGTCCCGCCGTTCACCGCCCACCGGTGCCTGCCGGTCAGTCGGTGGCCCGGGCGGCCGCCTCGACGAGGTCCGCGACGGCTCCCGGGTGGGAGACCGACACGGCGTGCGAGGCGCCCCGTACCGTCACGGTGTGGGAGTGGGCGCGCTGGGCCATGGCCCGCTCGGCGGCCGGCGGGATGGCCTGGTCGGCGTCGGCGACCAGGTACCACGACGGGATGGTCCGCCAGGCTGGCGCGCTGCTGGGCGCGGCCAGCGCGCCCACGGCCACCGGGCGCTGCGCGGCCGCCATCAGGCGGGTCTCGCGGGCCGGCACGTCCGCCGCGAAGACCTTCCGGAAGGCGGCGGGGTCGATGTAGGCGTCCTGGCCGCCGCCGGGGAACGGCCGCACCACCAGGGACGACGGCAGCTGGCTGCCCGGGTACTCGCTCGTGATCCCCAGGGCGCTCTCGCCCTGGTCTGGCGCGAAGGCGGCGATGTAGACCAGGGCCTTGACGTTGGCGTGGCCCGCGGCGGCATCGGTGATGACGGCGCCGCCGTAGGAGTGCCCGACCAGGACGACCGGTCCGGGGATGCTGTCGAGGACGCTGGAGACGTAGGCCGCGTCACCGGCCAGGTCGCGCAGCGGGTTCGCCGCGGCGAGGACGGGGTAGCCCTCGCGCTCCAGCCGGGTCACGACGCCGTTCCAGCTGGAGGAGTCGGCGAAGGCTCCGTGCACCAGGACGACCGTCGGCTTGGCCGTGTGCGCGGCGACGGGTGCCGGGGCGGAGAAGTGCGGCACGGCCTCGGAGCTCGCCGGGACGGCGAGCAGGGCCGCGGCCACCAGCGCGGGGATCAGCACGCTCCGGCGTCGCAGCAGGGTGTTCTTCATGTCAACCTTCCTTGCGTACTCAGTCATTGATGGAGTGTCAGAGCGTGGGCGGCGGCCCGGTGACGCGCAGCTTGAACGCCTCGGCCGAGCCCACGATCGAGCCCAGGTCGAAGGCCGGCGGAATGTCCCGGGCGTCGGTCACCGGCACACCGTTGGACCTGAACCACTCCTCGATGCCGGCCGGGCTGAAGACGACGGCGAGCCGCGCGCCCTCGGAACGGACCAGGTAGCTGTGCGGCACACCGCGCGGGCCGAAGGCGACCTGCCCGGGGGTCAGGTCGTGGCGCTTGTCACCGACAAAGAAGGAGACCTCGCCGTCCAGCACGAACCAGAGCTCTTCCTCGTTCTCGTGCACGTGGTGCGGCGGCGCATGGCCTATCGGGTCGGAGAACTCCATCACGCTCATCGCGTCGCCGGTCGCCCGGCCCGGGAGCAGGATCCTGGCCTGCCCGCCGAGGAACCAGAACGGCTCGGTGTCGGAGGTGGCCTCGAAGCCGGGGAAACTCTTGATCACGATCACTTCTCCAGGTGCGGGGCGGGACGGCCGAGGAAGCCGAGCAGCATGGCGGTCAGTTCCTCGGGGTGTTCTTCGTAGATCCAGTGACCGGAGTTCGCGATGGTCACCCCGGTGACGTCGGAGGCGTACTTCTCCGCCTGCTTGCCCTCGGCGTCGCCGAGGCTGCCGGAGGCGCCGATGGCGAGCACGGGCATCCGCAGCGGGGTCTTCGCGAACTCCTCGTTGTCGTGGATGTCCTGCGGGAAGACGCGGAACCAGGCGAGGCTCGCCTTGAGGTGGGCGGGATCGCGCAGGTAGTGCGCGAACACCCGGATGTCGGCCGGGCTCACCGCTCCCGGGACGCCCTCGAACCCGCCGATGAAGCCGGCGGTCCAGGCGACCTCCCGGCCCCTGATCATGTTCTCCGGCAGGCCGTCGGTCAGGTTGAAGAACCCGAAGTTCCAGACGCCGGGACCCTGTTCGGTCAGCGAGGGGATCGTGTAGATGCCCTTGTCCGGGATCGGCGCCTCGCTGAGGACCAGCTTCCTCACCGTCGCCGGGTACTGCGCGGCGTAGGAGTAGGCGACCATCGTGCCGATGTCGTGACCGACGATCCGCACGTCGCCGGCCTTGCCGAGCGACACCAGCAGCGCGTGCAGCTCGGCGGCCATCGTCTTCTTGTCGTAGCCGGAGGGCGGGGCGTCGCTCTGCCCGGCGCCGGGCAGATCGGGGGCGATGACCGTGTAGTGCTGGGCGAGGGCGGGCATGATGCCGTGCCACTCGTACCAGGTCTGCGGGTAGCCGTGGAGGAGCAGCAACGTCGGCCCGTGGCCGCCGATGACGTAGTGCAGGCCGATGCCGGCGACGCGGGTCTTGTGCTCGCTGAACCCGGCGGGCATCCGCTCGCCGGCGGACGAGGCCGACGCGGGGGCCGCGTTCATGGTGAACGTGGTCACCCCCAGGGCGACGGCCACGGCGAGGGCCGCGCCGGCCAGCCGGCGGTTTCGGGGCAGGTGGAATCTCACTCGGGCTCCAGAATCATCAGAGGGTGTCCGTCATGCCGCCGTCGATGAGGAAGTCGGCGCCGGTGACGTTGCCCGACCGCCGGCCGGCCAGGAACACGACCAGGTCGGCCACTTCGGAGGGCAGCGTGAACCGCCCGGTGACCGCCTCGGCCGCGGCGGTGTCGGCGACGGCGTGCGGATCCAGGCCCAGGCTCGCTCCGACGGTCGCGGCCACCCCGTCCGCACCCCGCCACAGCGCGGTCTCGACCGGCCCCGGGCTCACCGAGTTGACCCGCACGCCCTGCGGACCCACCTGCTTCGACAGGGCCTTGCAGAAGCTGGACAGCGCGGCCTTGGCGGCGCTGTAGTCGATGACCAGCGGATCGGGCAGCCGGGCGTTGACCGAGGAGACGGTGACGATCCGGCCGTCCCCGGTGTCGACGAGATGCGGCAGCGCGCTGCGGGTGGCGCGCACCGCGGCCATGAAGTTGACCGTGAACGTCCAGTCCCAGTCGGCGTCGGTCATGGCCAGGAAGCCCTCGACCCGCGGCCGCACCGCGCCGACGTTGTTCACCAGGACGTCGAGCCCGCCGTGCAGTTCCACCGCGGCGGCCACCAGCGCGGCCGGGCCGTCGGGAGTGGCCAGGTCGACCTCGACGACGGTGAGCTCCGCCCCCTGCTTGATCAGGTCGTCGAGTTCCTCCGTGCGCTTCCTGGTCCCGGCGACGACCCGGGCCCCCGCCCTGAGCAGGCCCTGCGTGATCGCCAGGCCGATGCCCCGGCCGGCGCCGGTGACCACCGCCCGCTGCCCCTCCAGGCCGAGGTCGTGGGAAGGAGCGGTCACCGCGAGCCCTCCAGGCCCTGCCGCCGCAGCCAGGACAGCGCCTCGTCCGCGACCTCGCGCCAGCCGCTGTCGACGGTCAGCGAGTGCCCGCGGTCGGGGAAGGTCATGAAGTCGGTGACGGCCTCGGAGTGCCGGTACTGCTTGAGCGTCGCACGGGTGACGGCCTCGGGGACGGTGTGGTCCTTGCCGCCGGACATCAGCAGCAGCGGGCCGCGCCCGGAGTTCTCGGTGTCGACCTTGGCCGGCGAATGCGGGTTGAAGTTCGCCGCGGCGGCCTCGAACAGCGGCTTGCCCGGCGCGGGAATGGTCCACTGCGCGAACAGGGCGTCCGACTCCTCCTCGCTCACGGCGTTGCCGAACGCGAAGCGGAACTGCTCGGCGCTCAGGGACACCGCGCGGTGCTTGTTCGCCGGGTTCTTGAAGACCGGCAGCGTCGACCGCAGCGCCGACAGCGGCAGCGGCAGGACCCCCTTGATCTGCGCCGCGTCGATCGCCACCGCGGCCGCGGCCAGCTCCTGGCCGAGCAGCTTCTGCGCGATCATGCCGCCGAAGGAGTGCCCGATGAGGATGGGCAGCGTGTCCAGGCCGCGGATGATCGACGCGTAGTGCTCGACGACGTCGTCGATGCCGTGGTCGGCGATGCTCTCGGGGTTCTGCCGCGCCTCCTCCACGGTCTCGGGGTCGCCGGGCCAGCCGGGCGCGGACGGGGCGTAGCCCTCGGCGCCGAACAGGTCGATCCACGGCTGCCAGGACGTGCTGTGCAGCCACAGGCCGTGGATGAAGAGGACGGGTGTGGGGCTGGTCATGGCCGTAGGGCCTTTCTCGCGAGCGGAAACGATGGGTGGGCGGCCCGGTCGGGACCGGGCGGAGGATCAGGAGCGAGGGTCACAGCCGGAGTCGGGGGCCGGCGCCAGGGGCCGGCGCCAGGGGCCGGAGGCAGGGGCCGGCGTTCAGGGGCGGGTGCCGAACGGGCCCAGCGTCCCGGCGTCGATGCGGAAGGACTCGACCAGGGCCGCCGCGTTGTCGAGCGTGAACACGTCCGCGGCCGCGAGGACCCCGGTGTACTTCGCGGCGACCGGTGCGGCGGCCTGCGCCGCCACCGCGTCGAGATAGGTCTTGAAGATCGCCCACGAGTTGCCCAGCGGGCCGTACTTGTCGAAGTAGGGCGTGGGGTCCAGGTTCATGGCGGCCCGGGTGGAGGCTTCGAGGTCGGCCATGTAGGCGCGCTGGAGGTCGCCGTCCGCGCGTACGCCGAGCCGGCCGAGGTGGCCGCCGACCAGGGTCCGCCACGGGTACCCCATGGCGATGTCCTGCGCCCGCAGCCAGGCCGGGATGTCCTGGGAGACCGCGAGGTTCTTGAACGGCACCCAGCCCGGGTACAGGATGTCGACGACCATCAGCGTCCGGTGCTCTGGCGCGTGGATGAAGATGTTGTCCGGGGAGTGGTTCGGGCCGTGGTAGGCCAACTCCAGCCGCTCCCCGCCGACATGCAGCGTGTAGCGGTCCTCGAAGGTGACGGTCGGCGCCGGGCGGTTCGGGTCGGCGGCGCGCAGCAGCAGGCGCCGGCACTCGGCGTGTCCGATGCGCACGACGTCCTTGCCGAAGATCGACGAGGCACCCACGTGGTCGGCGTGCGAGTGCGAGTGGACGAGGTGGGTCACCTTCGCCGGACGGCCGTTGGCCCGGGTCACGTCCGCGATCGCCCGCAGCAGGTTGTGGCCGATGGTCGGAGGGGCGTCGACCAGGACGACGCCGTCCCGGGTACTGAGGAACATCGCCTGGTAGAAGCCGTCGGTCACCCAGTAGAGGTTTCCGTCGATCCGGCCCACGAAGTAGCCCGCGTCGTTGAGTTCCGGCCCGGTCGCGGCGGGCGGGACGGGCGCGAAATCAGGAAGCCCGGGGGTCTCGGCCGCGACGGCGGCCGCGCTCCCCAGAACCCCGCCGGCCAGGGCGGCGGCGGCGGGCAGCGCGGCCGCCGTGCGCAGCAGGGACCGGCGGTTCGCCGCGGCATCCCAGATTGTCGTCTTCAAGACCGGCCTTTCAGGATCAGGCGATCGCGGCGGACGTCTCCCCGGCCGGGCCTGGGCTCGGCCTGGACATCGATGTCAGCGGAGTTCCTCGCGATCATGGGCACGACCTTCAGGACACCACCGGGCCCGGTCTGTTCGAACCGGGGAAAGACCCCTGTCCCGGAACACCCCGGCCGCCCGGCACGGCCTGGGGACCGGCCCCGGTGCGAAGCCGGGGTGCGCCGTGCTGAAGTCCCCTCCGTGGCGCACCCGGAGCGACGGGAGACGGGCGACAACCGGACCGGGTCCCGGGGCCCCACCCCGAGGAGGAGACCAGACCATGCCGCCCACCGGCTCCGCCCTGACGGACCACCGAGGTGAACCGCTGGCGCACGGCCGCACGTCGGTCAACGGCGTCACCCTGCACCATGCGACCGGCGGGACCGGAGAACCGGTGATCCTCCTGCACGGCGTCCCCAAGACGATGTTCTACTGGCGCCGCCTCGTCCCGCTCCTGACACCCCAACACACGGTCGTGGCCGTCGACATCCGCGGCTTCGGCGACTCCGACCGGCCCGTCGGGGGGTACGACACCCGGACGATGGCCGACGACGTCGCCGCGCTCGCGAGCGACTTCGGCTTCGACACGTTCCGCGTGGTGGGCGAGGACTGGGGAGCCAACATCGCCTACGCGACGGCCGCGTTCCACCGCGCACGGGTCACGCAGCTGGTCTTCCAGGAGACCCGCCTCCCGGGCCTCCCGGTCGCGGCGTCCGACCTGCCGGAACAGCCCGACGACCCCCGGAACAACTGGCACCGCGCCTTCTTCGGCCTGCCGCACTACCCGGAGTTCCTGCTCGCCGGGAAGGAACGCGCCTTCTGGACGTACTTCATGAAGCGCACGATGGGGAACCCCGCGGCCGTGTCCGATGCCGACCTGGAAGAACTGATCGGCTGGGTCACGCAGCCCGGCGCGACCCACGCGATCCTCGCGCTGTACCGGTCCACGCAGCTCGACGCGGCGCAGAACCAGCCCCACTACGACGACCCGATCACCTGCCCGGTGCTCGCCGTCGGCGCGCAGTCCTACTTCGGCGACGAGGTCGGACGGCAGATGGGCCAGGTCGCGACGGACGTGCGCAGCGTGGTGATCGGCGGCGCGGGCCACAACATCGCCCTGGAGCAGCCCGCGCGCCTGGCGGACGCGTACCTGGAGTTCTTCGGCACGCGATGACCCGCCGCCGGACCCGGTACCCGGGCGCGATCGCCCCGAGGGGGCAAACGGCCTGGTCCCGGGAGCCGTGCCGCATCCGCTCTCGGGACCGAACCCGAGACCTACGCATGACGAGACCGTGAGGGATCGCGTTACGTGGTGCCGGGCCGTGCTGCCTGGTGCCGTTCTACCTGATCAGAGCACCTGCGGCAGTTTGGCATGCGCTGCCCTGTGTTGCACTGTCCACAGGCATCTGTCCCAAAGGCATCTGTCCACCGGCTGTCCACCGACAAGGCCGCTTAGCCGCCTGCCTCCCACCACCCCATCGCACAGGGGCGGAGCCCGGCATGAGGACGGCTGTCCATTTCCCACAAGGGGCGACCGCGCGGTACGTCACCGTGAGCGCCACAGCCTCCATCCATGACAGAAGCTCCGACAGAAACGATATCTTTCATCGTCGACGACTGGTATCATTTCGCTGGAAGAAGCACCTCCGAGAGGATCACCACATGGCCAGGACCGTCATCGACCTCGATGAAGACATGGTCACCGAGGCCATGCGCATCTTCGGGACCAAAACGAAAGCCAAAGCCGTCCGCCTCGCCATGGAAGACGCCGTCAAGAGACACCTGCGGCAGGAGGGCTTCGACGCCATGGAGGCCGGCGAGTTCGACTTCAGCGAGATCATCGAGAACACCGGGCCCCGTAACGCAGACGGCTCCCTCAAGCACAACGGCGACCGCGACGGAGGCCGGGCCGCCTGATGCAGGATCGCTACCTGATCGACAAGTCCGCCCTCGCCCGCTGGACGAAGCCGAGCGTCAAGGAGGTACTCAAGCCTCTGCACGAGCGCTACCTCCTCGCCGTATGCCAGCCCACCGAGTTCGAGATGATCCACTCCGCCCGGGACAGCTCGGAAGCAACACGGATCAGCACCTGGCTTCACGCCTTCGACTACCTCCGCGCCGACGACCACACCTTCGCCCGCGCCCTCGAGATCCAGCGCCATGCCCTCAACTCAGGCTTCCACCGCGCTCTGTCCCTCCCCGATCTGCTGATCGCCGCCACAGCGGAACTGAACCGGCGAACAGTCCTCCACTACGACGGAGACTTCGACATGATCGCCTCCCTCACCGGCCAGCCCGCCGAATGGGTCGTCCCGCCCGGCAGCGCCGACGGATGACCACCTCGGCCTTCCCCACCCCCGACGATCTGCTGGTATCCCTCATCGAGCAGCCGCTGGAGGCTGGCAGCCGGCCTGCGTCGGCGCGCTTGGCGCCCTGTGCGGCCTGGCTCTGCTCGGATCCCTGCGGGTTCTTGGGCGGGCCCGCCGGGGCAACCTCGTCGAACTGACCCCCGCCGCCTTCTTCTGCGGCCGGTGGATTTCGCCTTCGCCTCCGGGGCAGCAGAAGCCATCTGACGGAGAGTCATGCACATCTGTCCACCGGTCGTCCACCAGAGGTGTTCACGCCGACGCCACCCCTTGCCGGCAGCTGAAAGACCAGGTCAGCGATCCAGGGCGGCTTCGCCGACAGCCGCCAGGCGGGTAGATGGGCCGCCTCACGCCAATCCCGCGGGCAATAGCCGTTGCGGTGGTCGACGCGTTCGTCGCTGACCTGCCCGGATTCGGCGTTGCAGAGGGCATCGGCCTCCGCGGACATGAGCGCGTCGGCGAAGGGTCTTGACCATCGCGCGCAGCAGATCGGGACTCGCCGCAGCGAGGTTCTCCTCGGTCAGGACGTGCCGGACGGCCTGTCACGGAGACCCTAAAGCCGCGGGCGGTCCTTGTTCCCGGGCTGATCTGCGGCACGGCGCGGCCATTCTGATGCTGGCAGCCGACATCGACATCAAGATCGTGTCGGACACCCTCGGGCACAGCGACACCCGGGCCACTCGGGACATCTACCAGAGCGTCCTGCCCCAGGTCGGCAAGAGCGCCGCCGAGGCCACGGGGAAACTGGTCCTCTCCGCCGAAAGTCCGAGGCCGAGGAGGTGGCGTGCAAGGCCGCGGAGAAGGAGAAGGCCAAGCAGGCCCGGCGAGGGCAAGAAGAAGGCCACGCGTCGAACGCCCAAGAAGTAGGCCCTTGAGCCCCTCCGCTCACGCATCGCTCAGCCAAGCAAGCTCACGGCATCCTGCCCGCGCATCCAGCCACGCCCGAGCAACAGCAAACCCCAGGTCAGAGGCAAATGTGACCTGGGGTTTCATGATGAGCCGCCTTCGGGATTCGAACCCGAGACCTACGCATTACGAGCTCGCCAGTGCGTGCCCCTGGACTTCCCTCGCGATCCCCGTCTTACATGTCTATGCAGGTCAGGGGCAGTAAGGCTTGGGCAGCGACGAAGATCATTCACGGGGTTTCACCCTCCTTCCGGCCACACCTGGGCCACACCGAGGGCCGTTTGTGAGCTCCGCCGGCCACACCTGGGCGAGACTCCAGCTCAGTGCCGGGCAGGAAAGGCTCTCCAGCGCATCGCCTTTTCGACGGCAAGAGGCCCTACCCCGCCTGGGGGTAGGGCCTCTTGGCCGTCTGTGCAGGCCGCTGTCGGCCGCTGGCTCACAGGCTAGCCGTTCGGGCTGAGCTGCGGGACCAGTCCGTACAGGACGCTAGGGCGGATCTCCGGCCAGCCGACGTAGCCGCAGTTACGCCGGGCAAAGCACCTACTTGCAGGCTGGGCTTACGGACTCACAGGAGCCAGGGGCTGCCGGGGTCGTCGGCGGTGCAGCGGCGCTGGACGCGGCACCGCGGGAGGCCGCAGCCAGCACAGACCGAAGGCGTCTCGGTACGGACTCAGCGTTCACACTCGACGGCGGCGCTCTCAAGCGACAGAACTGTGTGCTCTGGGCGCAACGGTCATGGAGGGTCACGTTCGGTTTGTCGTTCCGGTGGACCACGGCCCGGTTCGCGTCGTCATTATCGGCAGGAAAGTAGTGGTCACGCTGGTCAAGCGTTGCAGCCGTGCAACCTGATCACTAGGACGCCCTCTGGTCCGCAGATCGCGAGATCACCGTTGACGCCGACAAGGTCGCGCACTTCGAAATTCAAGGGGATGACCGATGTGGCGCCTATATCCAAATCCCAAGCCCGCACTGTGCGATCGTTGCCAACGGTGGCAAGGAGGGTACGGCCGTCCGGCGCGACGAACGCCGCCACCGCAAGCACCCGGCCAACGTGGCCGGTCAGGGGCTTTCCGACTGCGGTACCGGCCAACGGGTCCCACACCCGCACAGCGCCGTTGCCTGCGGTGGCCAGCAGGGGCCGGCCATCGGGCGCGACGAACGCCGCCATCGCCCACACCCAGTCCGTGGGGACGTCCAAGGGCTGGCCTACTGCAGTACCGGCCAACGGGTCCCACACCCGCACCGTACGATCGTTGCCTGCGGTGGCAAGCAAGGTACGGCCATCGGGCGCGACGAACGCCGCCATCGCCCACACTCGGCCGGTGTGGCCGGTCAGGGACTTTCCGACTGCGGTACCGACCAACGGGTCCCACACCCGCACCGCGTGGCCGTCGTCGGCAGTGGCAAGCAGGGTACGGCCATCCGACGCGACGAACGCCGCCACCGCAAGTATCCGGCCGGTGTGGCCGGTCAGGGGCTTTCCGACTGCGGTACCGGCCAACGGGTCCCACACCCGCACCGCGTGGCCGTCGTCGGCAGTGGCAAGCAGGGTACGGCGATCGGGCGCGAGGAACGTGGCCATAGCCCGCACCGACCCGGTGTGGCCGGTCGGGAGCTCACCGGCAGGCCTGCCGGCCAGCGGATCCCATACCCGCACCGTCTCGTCGCTGCTGGCGGTGGCAAGCAGGGTACGGCCATCGGGCGCGACAAACGTGGTTAGGGCTCGCATCTGGTCGGTGTGGCCGGTCAGGGGATCGCCGACGGGAGTGCCAGCCAGCGGGTCCCACACCCGCACCGTGCGGTCGCTGCCGACGGTGGCCAGCAGGGGCCGGCCGTTCCGCGCGGCAAACGCTGCCACCGCTTGGACTGCCCCGGTGTGGCCGGTGAGGGGTTGGCCGATCGCGTTACCGACCAACGGGTCCCACACCCGCACCGTGCGGCGCTCGCCGGCCGTGGCAAGCAAGGTACTGCCGTCCAACGCAACGAACGCCGCCACCGCGAGCATCCGGCCGACGTGGCCGGTTGGCACCTCACCCACCCCGGTACCGGCCAACGGGTCCCACACCCGCACCGTGCGGCCGTCGCCAACGGTGGCCAGCAGGGGCCGGCCGTCCCGCGCGGCAAACGCTGCCACCGCCCGGACCGCCCCGGTGTGGCCCGCGAGGGGCTGGCCGACCGCGGTACCGACCAACGGGTCCCACACCCGCACCGTCTCATCGTTGCCGGCGGTGGCGAGCAAGGTACGGCCGTCCGGCGCGACGAACGCCGTCACCGCAAAGACCCGGCCGGTGTGGCCGGCGAGAGGCCAACCGACCGCGGTACCGGCCAACGGGTCCCACACCCGCACCGTCTCATCGTCACCGCCAGTCGCAAGCAAGGTACGACCGTCCGGCGCGACGAACGCCGTCACCGCCCGGACCGGCCGAGTGTGGCCGGTCAGGGGCTGCCCGACCGCCGTACCGGCCAACGGGTCCCACACCCGCACCGTCTCATCGTCACCGCCAGTCGCAAGCAAGGTACGACCGTCCGGCGCGACGAACGCCGTCACAGCGCTGACCGGGCCGGTGTGCCCGCGCAGCGTCAGATGCGTCGGCTTGGTCCTGAGTGATGCCCATGTGACCGACCAGGCGGGAAGGCTGTCCTGTGACGCCGCCTGTGGTCGATGGAAAGCTCCTGCGACTTGTGCGGTGGCGACTTCCCTCAAGCCGCGGCGTTCGCTGGGGCGGCTCGTGGCGGCCAAGTGCTGTGAGGCCACTGCGCCCGCGATGGCTTGGGGAAGTGTGATGCGCCCAAAGGCGTGTGTCATGACCTGGCTGGTGATGCTCGTGGAGTCAAGGCGGTCCAGTACACGAGGGTGCTGTGCAAGGTCTTGCCACGCGGGGAGTCGACCTTGACCCGCGTGGGCGGGGAGGTGCTGGACGATGTACGGATTGAGGTCGGTTTCGGGTAGACGGAGGTCTGCGTCCGCGGTCAAGGCTGCGGTGATCTGCTGGTGGAGGCGTTTGTGCTCCTGCCCGCCCTGTGCGAAGTGTTCGGTGAAAGTGCGGTGGGCGAGGCGGTAGACGGTCTGCTCGGTTTCGGTGTCGAGCATCAGATAGGGCGCGGCCTCTGCAGTCAGGTCGCTGATCGCCTTGTCCGTGATGGCCATGTCCTGGCCAGCAAGGGCTACGGCGATCGTCGACCAGATCCCATCTCGGACCGGAAGTCCGCGTCCTTGCGTGAGTGCCAGGGCGTGGAGCAGTGGCCGGAAGGCCGGATTGCGCGCTGAGAGCCGCTGGACTGCGCGGGCGAAGAGCTGCTGGTGGCTGCTGTTGCGCAGCGGGGTCGGGTCCTGGAGAAACCGCAGGTCGTGGATGATCTCGTGCACGGCGAGGCGCGCATGGAGAAACTCGTGGCCGCTGTGGCCAAGGTCGGCTGCGGCCTCCTCGATCTGTGTGGGTGACGCCGTGAGCTTGCCGAGTTGGACAGCACGCTGCAGTCTGCGTCGGATGTAACGGACCATTGCGTGCGCGTCCCGTTCGACGCTCACCACTGCGTGTGGGGGCTCAGTGGCGGTGCGGTTCACAACCAGGGTGTCGAGCAGATCGCTGTCGGCAGGTTGTGGAAGGTCAGGGCCTTCCTTGGTGGAGCGGCGCGTTCCGACCACCACGCGCGTACTGGGGAGTTCGGCGAGGCGGCGGATGATCTGGTCGCCGATCACGAGCGGGGTGTGGGCCTCGTCGAGTGCGTCGAGCAGCACAGTGAAGGGCTGAGCTTGCTGACGCAGTTCGCCCAGCAGCCAGTCGATCTGCTCGTTCAGTGGCCGGTCGCGCGGTGTGTCGTGGAGTTGGGCTGCTTGCGCTAGTCGTGCGATCAGCTCCTGGGCCGTGGTGCCGGTCAGGTGAATGACGGCGTCGAAGGGGTCGCTTGGGCTAGGGGTGCCGATTGGTAGTGGGCTGAGGTGGCCGCTGCGGAGCAGGACGCTGCTCAGGTCGGGACGGGTGTGGAGCAGGATGTGTCCCAGGAGTGCGGATTTACCGGAGCCTGCGGCCCCGGTGACCACAAGCATTCCGCCGGTGGTGGTGTCGAGCCAGCGGAGGACGGTGTCTCGCTCTTGCTCGCGGCCCTCGAAGTACCAGGCGAGTTCCCCAAGCTCGGCACCGGTTGCCTTGGGGAGGAAGTGGTTTTGCTCGTCGGGGGGGAGTTGGTCGATGACTGCTTGGATTTCGGCGAGCATGTCGAGCGTGGTGGTGACCGCTCCGGCCGCTGCTGGGACGGCCCGGTGGAGCAGGGCCCGTCCGGTGTCGGTGTGGGGCAGAACTGGACAGCCGTGGAGGTTGCGGTTGAGCTCGTCGCCCAGGGCCCGCAGGTCGATGGTGATGTCCGCGGCGAAGGTGGTCCCCAAGACGGTGTGCAGGGCACGCCGGAAGACGCCGAGGTTCGCGTTTCCGTCCTGGGAGGTGGCGACGAGCAAGAAGTTGCGCGGGCCGTTGGTCTTCAAGTGGGCGTGGGCGCTAAGGAGTTCGATGAAGCGTCCTGACTTGCACGCGTCGATGACGACGATGGCCCAGGTGTCTTCTGCGTCCGGGTGGTTCTGCCGGGCCGTAAGGAAGGTGAGGAATTCCTGAGGGGAGATGCCGCTGTGGACCAGTGGGCGGGGGCTGCCGGTGTGGGCGAGGAGGGCGGTCTCACCGTCGCTCTCGCCGTGACCGACCCAGTACAGGAAGGTGTTGCCGGTGCTGGAGGGATGGGCCCATTCGCCCAATCGTTGCTGAACGGCGTCGGCTGTACGTTCACTGCCTGCCACCTGCCATGGCCGTTGGCTGGGGGCGAAGGGGGCGAGTACGGCGGCGACTGCCTCGACTTCTTCGGCGGTGGGTAGGGGTGGGTGGTGCCGGTAGTCGCCGATGTCGACGGGAAAAAATTCCAGCGACGGTGGTGGGGATGTCGGCGGCATCGGTCGGCCTCAGTCAACGTCCTCTGGCGCGATGGCCAGGACGAGCTGGGTGACTGCCGCGCTGCCGCCGCTTTCCAGGCCCACCCGGTACAGGCCTGCGTCCGGGAGAGTGACCTGGGCGGCCAGTCCGCCGTCGCGGCCCGATAGGCGTGGCCGGGCGATTGCCCTTCCGGTCGCGGCGTCCACCACGTGGCAGATCACGCCGGCCGGTGAGGTGGTGCCGGTCACGTGCAGGGTCCATGCCTGCCCTGCCGGCACTCCTTCTTCGGGCAGGACCAGGCCTAGCTCGCCGGCTCCCATCGGGGGGCCGAGGTGTTCGTCGTGCTCGGTCAGTACCGCGTGCACGTACCGCAGTGCCGTGCTGTGCTTGGCGAGGGCCCCGTGCTGGACGGGCAGGTAGGTCATGGAGGCGGGTGTGCCGATGGAGGCTGAGTCGCGGTAGACAGTCCCGTCACCTGCCCGGTCGTGCCTCTCCGGCACGCCGTCGGCATTCCGCCTGAGCTCTCCGTCGGCGTACGCGCGGAACGCCTCGTAGCGGGCTCGGACGATGCCGTTCTCGATGCGCAGGCTTTGGACGGTGGGCTGGGCCACGCCTACAACGGCCCGGTGTCCGGGAAGTGCGGGGGCGGTTGTACGCATCCGCGTCTGGAACTCTTGGGCCCGCGCGGCAAGTTCCTTGCTGCCGCCGATCGCCCCGACGGTCTCGGGCGAGAGCCGCGCGACTTCCAGGCCTTCGTCGAGACAGCGGTAATCGGGAAGTAGGTCGTGGACGCCCGGCAGTGTCGCTGCCAGGGCCTGCATCCGGCGCGGTGGCAGAGTCGGCGTGGGATTGGCGCGGTCGCCGTTCAGAATGATCGCCGTCTTGGCGGCCCCGAGAAATGGCGTGCCCAAGGTGACGACCGCGCGCGTGTCGGGGATGAGGTCTTGTTCGCCTGCGAGGGCCGCACGGGTGACCAGGCCGCCCATGGAGTGCGCGACGAAGACCAGGCGCGGCGCGCGGTCCTCGCACAGGGCCCTCAGGTCGGCGTTTTCCTCGACCTGGGCACGCCATTGCTCCAGATGCTGTCGGGCTGCTGCGGCCAGCAGGGCTCCGTTGTGCTCGACCGGCAGGCGCCAGTCGTAGGGGAAGGCGCGTACCGCTTCCGGGGCCGCGGCGGCCTCCTCGACGGTCCACACTAGGTCCGCGTACGGCTCGATGCCCAGGAGGAAGGGCGCCCAGGCAGGCTTGGCCAGCAGGCAGGTGGCGCGAACCCGGTCGGTGTGGCCGTCCAGCTCCTCAGGTGTGACGTGAAGGTGTTTTAGACCGTCTCCCCGCCGCCACGCCCGCTCCAGCAATCGGACGCTCAGTCCCCACAACAGGTCGCCGGTCTCTGCGTCGCGCAGCTCACTACCCATGATGCCGGGCACGACAACGACCGCGTCCTGGGTCACATCTGGCCTCACCGACGGCTGCGGACGCCACACGCGTCCCGCCTCCGATTGCGCGTTTCCGCTCCCCCAAGTACCCATGAACAACGACAATATCGGCCATGAGTATGACGGGGGAGGCTAATGCCGCGACTCGAAACGGCGCCGAGCCGGTCGATGACACAGCGGAGCCGCATGCTAACGGTGACGAGATCCGCCGGCGGCTGCTGACACTGGCGGTGCAGGACTACGACGACGGCGACCTGGACTTCCGTAACGGGGTCGAGGAGCAGCTGAACGTGTTGCGCGACTGGTGGTGCGATCCCGCCCTGGCCGAACGGCGCTTCACAACCGAGCACGCGTCGTCCGTCATGGACCGCCGTGACGTGGAGGACTTCTTGCACGCGAGCGGACTGCGCGAAGCATCGGAGTCCGACGCGGTGATCCTCTACGTCGCAGGGCATGGCCTGAGCGGCCGCGCCGGGAGCCATTTCCTGGAACTGCCGAGAACCGACCCCGCACGTCCGCTCGCTACCGGGTACCGCACCTCAGACCTGATCGCAGCGGCTCTGGACTCGCACGCCCGCCACGTCCTGGTCATCGTCAACACCTGCTACTCAAGCGGTGTCGACATCGAGCTCGCCGAACTCGCTCGGGACCTTCATCCCGACCGGCTCCGGGGCGGCACACTGGCCGTCTTGGCCACCACGGATGTCCACGAGACCGTAGGCGTCAGGGAGCTGAGCGTCTTGCTACAGCGGGTGTACACGCAACTGCGTACCACCGCAGGCATCACCAGCGCCCACCTGAGCATCGAGGAGTTCCTGGAAGAGCTCCACCGCGCCACTGCCCCGCACTCCCGATCCCCACTGCGCGCCCCGAAGCAGTTGCTACCTGTCACCGGGGCCGGGCAACCGCATCTGTGCCTGCCTAATCCTGGCTATCGGCCACCTGACAGCCTGGTCGCCCGCCAGCGCCGTCAGGTCGCGGTGTCGCGACAGGAGATGGATTACTGGATCTCTCGGGCTAGCGGCAGAACCGGGCGTTCGGACAGCGGCTGGTACTTCTCCGGCAGGCAGCCGCTCACGCGCGCTGTCGCATCGTTCCTGAATGACGGCCCACCGCGCGGGCACAGCCCCTCCCTGATCGTGACTGGTACGGCTGGCAGCGGGAAGTCTGCCGTCATCGCCCGTGCCGTCACTCTCAGCGACCCGTCCTTTCGGGCCGACCCCAACTACGCTGCCGCATTCGACACTGCTCCTCTCGAAACGGTCCCACGGCCGGGCTCCGTCGACGTCGCAGTCTTGGGCCGCCAGCGCGGGCCCGAGGAGATCCTCGCCCTTCTCCTCGAAGGAATCGGACACGCACCGCTGCCCGCGACCCCGGGCGAGGACCGCACAGCTGTCCTGCGCACCGCTTTGCTCACCGCCATCGACGAACGCGAACAACCTGCCACCCTTGTCATCGACGGGCTCGACGAGGCCGAAGCCCCCTACGTGCTGGTCAACCAGGTCATCGCCCCACTGGCACAGTCGTCAGCGGCTGCGAACGTCCGTCTCCTCATCGGCGTCCGCAGCCCTCTCCACACACCCGGCACTTCCACCGATACACCCGGAGCCCACTACGACAACGAGACGGATGCAGGCCTGCTCAACTACCTCCAGCGCGCTCTGACGAGCCGGACAGGCCCGCCCCTCCAGCTGCGCACCGACGGGCCCGAGACGCTCGCAGACATCACCGCCTACCTGGAAGCACTCCTGAGCGGCGCAGCTGACGAAAGTCTCGTCCCTCTCAAAGTTGCTCAGTTCATCACCGACCGCATCCCGGCGATCTCCTTCCTTGATGCCCGCATCGCTGGCCAGCAGGTGCGCGACTCCGACTTCCCCCAGCACCTGCTCGACGATCCGCTATGGCAGAAGTCCCTGGGACAGGGCCTGATCGGACTGCTCGGCCAGGACCTGCGGGGACTGCGGTCACCCAACCTGCCCCCGCACGTCGCCTTGGCACTGCTGCGCGCCGCAGCCTTCGCCCAAGGCGCCGGAATCCCCTGGGGCGGCATCTGGCCCGCCATCGCGGAAGCGGTGCTCGACCAGCCGATCGCTAACGCGGACCGGGCGATCCACAGCCTGCTCACCGGCCGCCTGGCCGGTTACCTGGCCCAAGATTCCGAAGACGGACGAACGGTTTACCGGCCGGTCCACGAACGCCTTGCCGAGGTCCTACGCGACCAGCCCCACCGCCTACGCACCTCGCACGGAGGGCAGCAATGACCCAGCCGATTCCTCCGAGCGACGAGCAGACCGAAGTCCACCGACGGATCGCCGCCCGCCTCGCCAAACTGGCCAGCAGTGATCCCGACGTCCCACCGCACTCCTACGTCCGACGCCACCTCACTCGACACGCTGAACTGGGGGCAGTACTGAACGACCATCACGTACCGACCGCCTTTCTCCCCTGGGAGACCAGCGGCAGCGTACGGGGACGACTCGGCCTCCCCGTCATCGATCAGCCGGAACAACGTGGGCTGGCAGCCTGGGCCCGCATCGAACCGTTCTTGGGCGACGCTGACCTTCCCTCGCGCGCCTCGAGCCACCAACTCGCACTGGCAGCTGGCACAGCTTCGGCAGATCAGCCCGTCGAGGCCGTGTCGAATTCCCGACTCCGGCCCCGGCTCACCCGTTGGCAGAGTCCGGGGAACGTCGTAGGCGATGCGCAGTCGCTCCAATTCGCCATGGCGGTCTTCCCCGGCCCTGGCGGCCGCACGCTGCTCGCCAGCGCTGGCGACGACTGCACGGTGCGGGTGTGGGATCCACTGGCCGGCACCCCGATCGGCGAACCCCTGACCGGCCACGCCGACTGGGTGTGGGCGGTGGCGGCATTCACCGCACCCGACGGACGCACCCTCCTCGCCACCGCCAGCAGCGACTGCACGGTGAGACTGTGGGATCCGCTGGCCGGGGCCCCAGTCGGCGAACCCCTGACGGGCCACATCGGCGGGGTGCTTGCGGTGGCGACATTCACCGCACCCGACGGACGCACCCTCCTCGCCACCGGCGGCGACGACCGCACGGTGCGGATCTGGGATCCACTGGCCGGCT
>NZ_JBIVLH010000017.1:0-129473 GCF_044751185.1 Streptomyces sp. NPDC088733 | reverse complement strand
CCGACGGACGCACCCTCCTCGCCACCGGCGGCGACGACCGCACGGTGCGGATCTGGGATCCACTGGCCGGCACCCCGATCGGCCAGCCCCTGACCACCCACACCGACGGGGTGCGGGCGGTGGCGACATTCACCGCACCCGACGGACGCACCCTCCTCGCCACCGCTGGCGACCGCACGGTGCGGGTGTGGGATCCACTGGCCGGCACCCCGATCGGCGAACCCCTGACCGGCCACACCGGCTGGGTGTGGGCGGTGGTGACATTCACCGCGCCCGACGGACGCACCCTCCTCGCCACCGGCGGCGACGACCGCACGGTGAGACTGTGGGATCCGCTGGCCGGCACCCCGGTCGGCCAGCCCCTGACCGGTTACATCGGCGGGGTGCTTGCGGTGGCGGCATTCACCGCACCCGACGGACGCACCCTCCTCGCCACCGGCGGCGACGACGACACGGTGCGGGTGTGGGATCCGCTGGCCGGCACCCCGATCGGCCAGCCCCTGACCGGCCACACCCGCTGGGTGCGGGCGGTTGCGGCATTCACCGCACCCGACGGACGCACCCTCCTCGCCACCGGCGGCGACGACCGCACGGTGCGGATCTGGGATCCACTGGCCGGCACCCCGATCGGCCAGCCCCTGACCGACCACACCGACTGGGTGCGGGCGGTGGCGACATTCACCGCACCCGACGGACGCACCCTCCTCGCCACCGGCGGCGACGACCGCACGGTGCGGATCTGGGATCCGCTGGCCGGCACCCCGGTCGGCCAGCCGCTGACCGGCCACTCCGGCTGGGTGTGGGCGGTGGCGACATTCACCGCACCCGACGGACGCACCCTCCTCGCCACCGGCGGCGACGACCGCACGGTGAGACTGTGGGATCCGCTGGCCGGCACCCCGGTCGGCCAGCCCCTGACCGGCCACACCGGCGGGGTGCTTGCGGTGGCGGCATTCACCGCACCCGACGCACGCACCCTCCTCGCCACCGGCGGCCACGACGGGACAGTGCGGATTTGGGACGCCCACAATCACCTGTTGCTGATGCGTATCGTCACCGCTGGCAGCGTCCACTCTCTTGCCTTCGTCCCTTCCTCATCCCGTGGCACCCAGGGGCTGGCCATAGCTGGCTCAGCCGGGTTTGCGTTCTTCGAGGTAAGGCTTGACGGGCTATAGACCATTGCCTCCGACAGCCTTTGGCTGGACTGCGGATTCCCGCTCACGCGGCAGGACGTGAAGAGTGGCCTTCACGTGTTAGGCGACGTAGCAGTAGCCGATGCAGATCTGCCTGGTCAGCCATCACGTGATGATGAGGCAGACTCGGTTCTGATTCCGTACGGATTCTCCGCTCCCCGCGAACTCACGGGTTGTTCGGCCCAGACGACCTTGCCCTCGGGTAGATAGCGGATCCCCCACCGCTCGGCAAGGCTGGCAATGATGAACAGCCCCCGGCCGGTCTCATCGATGGTCCGGGCGTGCTTCACATGCGGGGCACTGAGTGCGCTGTCGTTGACTTCGCAGGTCAGGCTCTGGTCCAGGATCAGCCGCATGCGGAGCGGGGGTGAGCCGTACCGGATGGCGTTGCCGACAAGCTCACTGAGGATGAGTTCTGTCGTGAATGCAGTCTCCTCACTCACGCCCCATAGCTCTAGTTGGCGGCGGGCTACTGCGCGGGCGCTCGGTGCCGCTTCGGGGCTGTGCGGGAGGTCTCGGGTGAGGACTTGGGCTGGGGGTAGCTCTTTGGTTCGGGCCAACAGCATCAGGGTTTCGCTGGCGCGGTTGCCGTCTGTGAACGCGCGGTCGATGGCGTCCGACAGGTCTGTCAATGAGTCAGCGGAGGGGTGTTCGAGGAGGGGGCGCAGAGTGCCGAGTGGTGCCATGACCTCTTCGGCCAGGGTGGCGGTGCCCATCGCCAAGGTGGTTCCTTGCGGGAGCGAGAAGGTGCTGGCGGGAAAGGGGGCGGTGTCCATCGCTGCGAGCTGCGGTCCAGCTGGCGCGGCCAGATTGACCGACGTGCCGTCAGGGAAGGTAGCGACTGGTGCTGGTAGCCCAGCTCGTGCGACGGTGCAGGTGAGATCCACCGGGTCGTAAATCGCGATGGCGCAGCCGGCCGTGAGGGGCTCTCGGTGAAGAGGGTCGACGGGAGAGGTCACCGAGTCGGGATTCCAGAGACCGCGATCGTGCCAAGTCTGTAGACATGGTTGAATTCGGCCCTCAGCGGACCTGAAGTCGGAGGGACCGCCTTCTCCAGCCGGATGGTGCCGGTCTGGGTGGCGCCTGGGCCAATTGTGGGCTGCCACCCTCTGCTGAACGAATCCGGCTCGTACCTCTGACCATCCGCATCGGTGAGCGCAAACCACTGGACTGGGAGGTCGACGCTTTGGTCGGTTTTGTTGACGACTTGGAGGTGTATCTGACCCTTGCGGCCGACGTTCTCGATCCGGGTGACCGTCATGGTGAGGCCGTTACGATGGGCCGATTTCGCGTTCGTAGTCACCAGTTCGGTCGGCCCGGTGCCCCCGGATCCGCCGTCACTGAACCGTGGCGTCAGTGCGGATACAGGCGCACCGTCCAGCACCAAGAACAGGCCCAGAACGGTGGCGACAGAAATGACGATTGTAATCACGAGATGGCCGACGCGGCTGTCGCGGTGTGCGGCGGCCTTGGCCATCGACGATCCGACCGCCATCAAAATCCCGCCGACTCCGAAGCCGAAGAAGTAGACGGCACCGACCGGGACTCCCGAAGGGAGCCTGTCACCCAGGGCGTCTTCCGGTCCCGACACATCGCCGGAGCCGAGTTGGAAGACGATTGCCATCCAACCGGTGAATGCCACCATCGCGAGCGCGAGACCCGCCACGATCAATATTCGGCCAGGCCCTCTTCCCGCAAAGAACGCCTGGAACGGACTTTGGTCGTAGTCATGGTGGTGCTGATGACTTTCGGAGAGGGACATGTCGCGGCCGGCTTGGTATATCCGTCCTTGGTCTCGGGCCGAGGCCTGCATGCGCCGCGCCTCATCGCCGTATGGGTCCCTCATTCGTTGATCACCATGTCCTGTGCGGACTGGTAGATCCTCGCGTGATCCCGGGCATCGGCACGCATACTGACCGACCTTGGTGCCGTCTGTCGAGCTAAGCCCTCCAACTGTCGTACAGCTGCCTTGAGATCAGATCGTGCCGACGAGTCGGTGAGGGCCAGTCGTAGCATCCGGCCCTGCCACTCGGCGAGCACGGCGGCTTCGAGGGAGTCATCATCATTTTGCCTAGCCTGGGTGACCATCAGTTGAGCTTCGTCGAGGTCAGCGTTGACTCGGTCGGCCTGCTCAGGACGGGACTTCCTCCATACCCGGCTGATCGCTGTCCGGGCCTGCTGCCAGGCGTCGGTCGTCATAAGGCCGATGAGAGTGGTCGCGGCTGTTGATGCCAAGACTTCCACTTCTGCGCTCATTGGTTACCTGTTTCCACGACGTGGCTAGCGAAGCAGCAAGCGAGGCGCTGTTGGACCCTGTGAGGACGACGGCTACGTGGAGTTGGGGGAGCTCGCAGCCAGGCACCGCTTTAACTCGTCACCGGCGCAGATGTTGAGTACCGGGATCGCATCTTCTCCACTCAGTCTGTAGATCAGCGATTACGCGCACTGCTACGACGACTTTCAGCTTCGAGCGACGCTCCCTCGACAAGGCCTCGCGGGGCTCACTCAGGGTCCTGAATGGTCGCAAGGGGGGCATGCCCTCTCAGCACGGCTGTTAACCCCTCCGGCGAGGTTTGCGGCACTGGCCACGGCCCGGCCTGGCGGCCGGGCCGCGTGCTGGGTGGTCGCGTGCTTGGTCAACTTACGATCGAGCCCATGGCCTGGATGAGGAAGTGGGCTTTGCCGGCCACTGTCTGGTCGTCGGCGCTATCCCAGTGGCCGCTGATGACCTGCTCGCCCCCGTGCTGGTACAGGCACCAGGACCACAACTCGCCGGGAACGTCGGCGAGCTCCAGGCGCAGGGTCGGGGTGAGGGTGACGGAGCAGGCCCAGTAGTTGCCGCCGGTGTTGATCGGCTGCGCGGAAACGCCGAGGGCGACCAGGTGGGCGGTCATCACTTCGGCTGCCTGGAGCTTGCTGCGGTCGGGGTCCTGCCTTGTGACGGGGGTGGTGGCGGGGGCCCGCTGGGGGCGCTCCTCGCGCCACTTGCCCTGCGCCACGATGAGCTGGCTGCGGACCTGCGTGGTGGTGGCGCGGGTGATGACCTCTTCGATTCGTCGGGGTCGGCGCCGCGCTCGCGCGCCTGCTTGTCTAGGCGCTCGACCAGGTAGGACATGTCGCGCTCGGCGCCATCGAGCAGCTGCTCGATGGTCAGGTCGCCGAGTCTCGGCATGGTGATCTCCTTCGTGCGGGTCGGGCCGCCCACCTGCTGGGGTGGACGGCCGGGTGTGGGTGTGGGGTCAGGAGGTGGAGGGCTTGGCCGGGGCGCGCTTGCGTGCCGGGCGCGCGGGCTTGGGCTTGGCGGCGGCCGCCGCAGGAAACGGCGAGCAGTACCACCCGCAGTTCTTCTCCGACCGGTGGGAGCGCCTGATCGAGCTGTCCGGGCTGCCGCCGATCCGGCTGCACGACGGCCGCCACGAAGCGGCGAGCCTGGCGCTGGCCGCCGGCGTCGCCCCCAAGGCTGTGCAGGCGATGCTCGGGCACTCCTCGATGCGGATGACGACCGACACCTACCAGACCGTGCTGCCCGAGATGCACGCCGCGACCGCGTCTGCCTCGCTCGACCTGATCGCCGGGTACCGGGCGAAGGACAAGGGGCAGGAGGCGGCGCAGGAGCAGGGGAAGGGGAAGGACGCCTCGAAGCAGGCGAGACGGCGGGTCAAGAGGCGGATCTACGGGGCTGGAGCGGCCTGACCCGGGGCCCCGTGTGGCCCGTTGTCCCGCACGCGGGCCACACCGAGCCGGTTTTTGGCCTTCCAAGGGGCGTGGTGTAGACCACGCGCCGAGCAAGGAAATGACGAAGGGCCAGGTCAGAGTTACCGACCTGGCCCTTCTTCGTGGAGCCGCCTTCGGGATTCGAACCCGAGACCTACGCATTACGAGTTGTCCGATCTTGGTCCGGGGCCGTCCATCGAAGTCCGCGCCGACGACCGCGCCGCTGGTCAGGCACCACATCGCAAACGGACAGACGCTCACGGACGGCAGTGGCACAGCCCGAAGCGAGACCAAAACTGAGACCGCTCGTTCGAATCAGCTTTGGCACCCTGGCTGACGGCAACCCTTCGCTCGCTTCCCCCGCCGAGCCCGGTACCGCAGCCACAGAGCCCGCGAGTAGCGGACCGTGTCGATGAGAATCTTCACCACCCCAATCAAAAGCGACAGTTCAGAGCCGTACTCCTGAACAACCCGGGCGATGCCCACGAGCTGACCTCCTCCTTCTGGTGGCGTCTTCATCACGACTCATGTCTAGGCCGCTGAGTGGCTGTCCCGAACAGCCAAAGGACAGGGGCCGGACGGCACGTCGTCGACCAGGAAGCCGGCCCAATGTCCGCTGTCCGCCGGACGTCCGCCCGGACAGTGCCTAGGCTCGACTAGAAGCAGGAGGAGGGAGTCTCGGTGGGTTTCGGAGAGGTCGACGCGGAGGCGCCGCAAGCTACGCGAGAGCTGGCGGCCCGGCTACAACAAGTGGCACAACGCGCCGGTTACTCTGGGGTGCGCGCGCTCGCGGCTGGGAGTCGTGTCAGCCGGACCACTGTTTCGGATGCGATGGCCGCCCGGCGCGTGCCGACATGGCAAACACTGGCCGCCCTGTTGCGTGGATGCGACGTTGTTCCTGACGGCGACTGGGCCAAGGCCCTCGAAGCCGCGAAGGACGCATTCGAGCGAGACAAGCAAATGACCAAAGACCTCGGCCACCCTACCGAGAGTGCAACCAACAATCAGGTCGGCACCGTGCCCGTCCCGGCCAGTCCCGGAACTTTCTCTATCCGCCCCCCTTACGGGGAATTGCCGCCCCGGTTGCGGGGCCGCGAAGATCTATTGCATGACCTGGAGAGCAGGCTCGCGGAAGGGTCCACCCAGATCCAGGTTCTCCACGGTCTAGGTGGTTGCGGTAAGACAAGTGTGGCCCTCTATCTGGCCCGGCAGGCTCGCGATCAGGGGTACTCCGTCTATTGGCTCTCAGCGTTGACACCCGATCGTTTCGCCACCGGGATGCGAGAGGTTGCGCGAAGCCTCGGCGCTGATGAAGCTCTAATCGAAGCCGCTTGGACTGGCCGAACCAGCGCTACTGACCTAGTTTGGCGCCTTCTAGACGCAGCAGAACAGCCCTGGCTACTTATCGTAGATAACGCTGACGAGCCAGCATGGCTTGCATCCGGCGCCGGCCTCATCGGTGACGGCACTGGATGGCTGCGGTCAAGCCAGGCAGGAATGACTGTAGTTACTAGCCGCACCGGGAATCCTGATGTGTGGGGACGTGAATCGCAAACCCACCGAATTGAGGTTCTAGCTCCCCCTGACGCAGGCAATATCCTACTGGACCTTGCGGGAGAAGCCGGTGACCCTGCCGACGCCCTGGTTCTCGCGGAGCGCCTTGAGGGACTTCCCTTGGCGCTTAAGCTGGCGGGTTCATATCTTGCCCGTGCGGCCCGGGGAGCGGGGCTGCTCCGACGCCGGGGACAGAAACCTGGCAGAGTCAAGACATTCGCCGCCTACACAGAGGCTTTGGGTGAAGTGGGAGCCGGGTTTCTCGATTTGGGGGAGAAATGGTATCCAGACGACACAGATCAAGAACATAAGCATCGGCGGCTGATCGGGCGCACGTGGGAAATGTCGCTCGATCTGTTGGACGAACAGCAACTCCCCAAGGCAAGAACCCTGATGCGGCTACTCTCATGTTTTGCACCCGTCCCGTTCCCTGTCGAACTTCTTGATACATTCGCATCACAGAACACACCATCCGACCCAGATGCCGAGTTGGAGCAAGCGGATCAAGCGCTGGAGGCGTTGATCGACCTTAGTTTGCTCGACGTTATAGAGCTTCCAATGGGCGGCGCCGATACCGAAGCAGAATCCGTACCGTGCCTAGTTAGCCACCGGCTCGTACTGGAGGCCAACGCCCTTCGGCTGGCCGACAGTACGGAAGAAGAACGCATCGCGGTCTGGAATACAACTTCCGTCATGCTTGAGTGCGGCGCCACACGCGAGCCAGAGTATCCACAGAATTGGCCATGGTGGCGACTTATGGTTCCTCACACGGTCGCCGCATTGAAGCGAGTGCCGGATATCGATGCACCGCTTCGCCGCCTTCTCGCGGTCGGACTCAAGGCTTACGCCTATTACAATTTTTCACAGGTATTCGACCAGGCTGACGAGCTGGCTAAACTCCTGCTGGAGCGCGCCTCCAAACTTTCCGCTGATGACCCGATTCGCCTTTCAGTTTGCCATAGAGCCGCCCTCTCTCTACTGAAGGGGGAGGCGCAGCTATCTGAATTTGAGCGAGTACTTGCGAAACAGCTGGAGTACCTAGGACCCGAACACCCGGAAACCCTGATCACCCGACATAATGTAGTGACGGCCAGACCAGCCGGACCAGCCACTGCCGATCACGAGGCGGAGATTCGGTCTGTACTGGAGGCACGGCGCCGAACACTTGGCGCCGATAATCCCTACACCCTCATCACTCACGTAGAGCTTTCCTATTTGATCGCATCCCGAGGGCACGAAGGGAATGCATCAGAAGACGAATTCGATCTCCTTATTGGCCGAACACTTGGCGGGTCAGCACCAGACTCCGACCTTCTTCCGCTGGCGAACCGCCACCGGCTCGCGCACGTCCTGGACGACGCAAAACGGTGGCCAGAAGCCGAGGCAGAATACCGCGCAATGCTGACCATAGTAGAAAAATATGGGGATCGGGATTCCGGGTTCTACCGCAGCATGATGCGATGCCTAGTAAGCAACCTGCGAAAGCAGCGAAAGTACGAAGATGCCGTGAGTACGCTCACTGACCTTTTCCGTTGGTACGGGGACCAAAAATCGCCGGGCTGGCCGACAGCACCATGGGCCCTCCATATCCGCCACGCTCGGGCTGACGTCCTCCGTCTGTGCGGGCAGGCAGCGGAAGCAGAAAAGGAAATGAGGAACGTCCTCACAGACCGACTCATGAAAACAGATCTGAACGATTCTGTGATCCTAGATGAACGACACTGCCTAGCGCATTCCATGATGGATCAAGAAAAGATCACTGAAGCACACAAAGAACTTCGCTCCATTGTTGCGTCATACGCTGAAATTCTCGGCCCGGGAGAGTACGCGACTCGGCGCGCTCTAACTTGTCTTGCAAAGAGCCTCCACGGTGCCGGGGAGCACGCAGAGGCCGTGCTCCGCTATGAAGAACTTTTTCAAGCAGAGATAGACGCACTAGGGGAAAATCACACACAGGCGCTGGCGACGCACCTGCGCTTGGAGAGATGCCGGCTCGAATCGGGGCAGCAGTCACCCCAAGACGCCGTATCGGCCATGCAAGGCACGCTAAGCAGAGATTTGCCAACACTGACTCAAGACTATCCGAAATTGGTGAAAAAAGTTCAGGACCTGATCGAAAGTATTCGACCGCACAGCGCCGTTGGTCAGGCCGCACCCAGAGGGGGCGAGTAATGTGGATCCTAACCCTTGATGCATATCTGAACGCGCCCGGCGTAATGAACGGACCTTTCCGAGATGACGTCTCGATTTTTGAAGACGCATCATCGGCTTCGGTTTGGTAGGGACGTTGGGCTCGCTGTACGTGGTGGTCGACGTCGGGATCGCCCGGCTCCTCGGACGCTACTGAATTCGGCTCGTCGGAATGAACTTCCACGATGTGGCTGATGGCCCCGGTGCGGCAACGGTGTTCGGCTGTAGGTCGTGGGGGTCTGCCCGTGGCCTGGGCTGCGCGAAGGTGACGGCGCCGGGCGTGTACTGGTCGCTGGTAGCTCTGCCGGTCGCATTGGGCCGGTTCCACTTCACCTACGCCTCCACGATGGATGCGTGCGGGCTGACGGTGGCCCCGTCCCGGCCGCGGGCGTTCATGGTCCGCACCGTGGCCCGCTGTGAGGTTCAGAGGCCCGGACAGATTGTCCGGGCCTCGCCTGTCCGGGCCTGTCACGCTCGTACTCGCCCGGGTTGTGGACACGCCCGCTACCCGCCTCTTCCGGCGAGTTCTTCGCGCCCGCTCCCCCGGCGCCCGATCCGGGCCCCACTGAGACCAGAACTGAGACCACCGACACCCGCGCGGCCCGATCTCGCCACCGGCGCCACATCCGCTGAACGACGAAACCCCAGGTCGGAATCCACTGACCTGGGGTTTTCGATTTGAGCCGCCTTCGGGATTCGAACCCGAGACCTACGCATTACGAGTGCGTTGCTCTGGCCAACTGAGCTAAGGCGGCGAGCTCCCGACAGCTTCGCATCGGCAGCGGGCCCAAGTCTACACAGTTCTGGAGGAGGCCCCGACCATGGTCGGGGCCTCCTGACTGCGCAGGTCAGCAGGTCTTGCCGTGGGCGGGCGGGGTGCCCTTGAGGAGGTAGGTGTTGACCGCGGTGTCGATGCAGTCGTTGCCGCGGGCGTAGGCGGTGTGGCCGTCGCCGTTGTAGGTGAGCAGGACGCCGGAGTCGAGCTGCTCGGCGAGGGCCTTGGCCCAGCCGTAGGGCGTGGCGGGGTCGCGGGTGGTGCCGACCACGAGGATGGGGGCGGCGCCGCGGGCCTCGATGCGCTGGGGGTGGCCGATGGGGCGGACGGGCCAGTAGGCGCAGATGAGGCTGGACCACGCGAGGTTGTCGCCGAAGTGCGGGGAGGCCTCGCGGAAGGTGGAGACCGCGCGGTCGGCGGCCTCGGGGCTGGTGAGGGCCGGCGGGAGGTCGGTGCAGTTCACGGCCGCGTTGGCGTACATGAGGTTGGAGAAGTGGCCCTTGTTGTCGCGCTCGTAGTACGCGTCGGACAGGCGGAGCAGGACGCTGCCGTCGCCCTTGGACGCCTTGGTGAGACCCGTGCGCAGGGTGGGCCACATGCTCTGGTCGTACATGGCGGAGATCACACCGGAGGCGCCCAGGGCCTCGGTCAGCTTGCGGCTGCTGCCGGTGGGCAGCGGCTTGGCGTCCAGGGAGCGGAGGAGGGCGTCGAGGTGGCGGCCGGCGTCGGCGGTGCTCTTGGTGCCGAGGGGGCAGTCGCGCCGGGCGACGCAGTCCTTGGCGAAGGCGTCGAAGGCGACCTCGAACCCGCCGGCCTGGGCGCGGCTGCTCTCGAGGGCGGAGGCGGCCGGGTCCATGGCGCCGTCCAGGACGAGGTGCCCGACGCGCTTCGGGAACAGGCCGGCGTAGGTGGCGCCGATGAAGGTGCCGTAGGACTTGCCGACGTAGTTCAGCTTCGCGTCGCCGAGCAGCGAGCGGAAGATGTCCATGTCGCGGGCGGCGTCGACGGTGGTGACGTGCTCCAGCAGCTTGCCGGAGCGCTGCTGGCACCCCTTGGCGAAGGCCTTGTCCTCGGCGACGAGCTTGTCGATCTCGGCCTGGTTGTCCGGGGTGACGTCGGTGGCCGCGAAGGTGTCCATCTGCTTGTCGGGGAGGCACACGATCGGCTCGCTGCGGGCGACACCGCGCGGGTCCATCGCGGCCATGTCGTACCGGGCGGTGACGGCCGAGGGGTAGCCGAAGGCGGCGTACTGCAGGTAGTCGATGGCCGAGCCGCCCGGGCCGCCCGGGTTGACCAGCAGGGAACCGATGCGCTTGCCGGGGCCCGCGGCCTTCTTGCGGGCGACGGCCAGGGTGAGGTCCGTGCCGCCGGAAGGGTGCTTGTAGTCGAGCGGCGCCTTCATCGTGCCGCACTGCATGCCGGGCATGTCCTTGCAGGACTGCCAGCTGATCTTCTGCTCGTAGTACGGCCGCAGATCCTGCGGGATGTCCGTGGGCAGGGCTTTGAGCGATTGCGCGGCCGACGTGGCCGCGGCGGAATGGCTCGTCCCCCCGGTCGTGCAGGCGGACAGCAGGAGCCCGGCGACCGCGAGGACGGTGCCGGACGTACGGAGCAGGCGCGGGGTGTCCATCAGAGCCTCGGTTCCCTCGTGGTGGTATTTGCGAGCGTATCCGCACGGCCGCGGGCGAACCGTTATCCACAGCCCTCATACGGGTGATTCCGCGACAGGGACGGAGACGTTCACAACCGCCCGGGCCCGTCGAGTTTCTCGGTGACGTACCCCGCGACCAGCGCGAAGAGCCTGCGCCGCGGGGTGATGTTGTCCAGCACCCGCACCTCGGCGGGCATCCCGCGCATCCGCTCCCGCAGGGCCAGGGCGGAACTGCGGGCACTCTCCTCGCCGGACGGCACGGCGAGCAGCAGCTGCGGGCGCGGGGCGGTACCGGCCTGGTACGTGCCGGCGCCGGACGTCCGCGAGCCGGGGCGGGCTGCGCTGCCGTCCATGTCCTGCGGGCCGTCCGGTTCGTAGGCGCCCGAGACGCCGATCGCGGCCGCGTACCGGGAGGGGCGCTCCAACTGGCGGCGCACCACGCACGAGGCGTCCTGGCCCACGCCGAGCACCGCACGGGCGGTCCGGCCCGGCAGGACGCGGTAGAGCCGGCCCACCGCGTCGGGCAGTTCCACCGCCCCGCCGCCGCAGCGGGCGGGCAGTACGACGACGACGGGGTCGGCCAGGCCGCGCAGCGACTGCGCGGCGAAGCCGGCGAACAGGTCCGGGTCGGCGGGGTCGAGATGGGCGACGACCAGGGGGAAGTACAGCCCGGCGGAGTTCGGGAAGTCGTACTGCGGCGGCAGCCAGACGCGTGTGCCGTCCTCCAGTTCCTCCAGGGTGCCGCCGGAGGGATGGCCCAGGGTGCGCGGCGGGGCGTCGTCCTCCTCCGGCTCCGGGGGCCGCCCGGGCCGGGCGTCCGCGGGCGCGGGCGGCGCGGGGGCCGCCGCGACGACGGTGTCCCGGGCGCCGCCGTGCCCGGTGAGGCCCGCGAGCGGCGGGAAGGACGCCGTCAGAACCGCGGCGCCGACCGCCAGGACCGCGCCGACCGCCCGCAGCACCGCGCCGCCGTAGGCCACGGGCAGCTCGTAGACGCGTCCCGCGCGCTGCTCCCACCAGTGCCGCAGCGCCGAACGGGCGAGCAGCAGCGCGGCGGCGCCGGCCAGCACCGGCCATGCGTACAGAAGGACGACCTCGGCCACCATGGGCACGTACGGCACACCACCTCGCGCAGGTCCCCCACAGCCCTCCGGGCACGGGCGGGCACCCTCGCCGGAGGCAGGGGCGCGCCCCCGCTCGCTTCGCTCACCCCCGCGGGGACAGGGAGCGGGGGCACCGCACGCCAGCCTGGAGCAAGGGCCCGCGCGGCACCGGGCGACGACGCGGGGGAACGCGGACGATCACCCGTCCGCCGCACAAATGAGCAGGTCGGCGGCGCTTCGGGGGTGGGAGGCGGTGAGCGGTGCGGTCAGCCGGCGCGCAGTGCCAGGGTCATCGCCTCGACGGCCAGCAGCGGGGCGACGTTCCGGTCGAGCGCGTCGCGGCAGGCGAGGACGGCCTCGATGCGGCGCAGCGAGTTCTCCGGGCGGGAGCCGGAGGCGACACGCTCCACGGCGTCGCGCGCCTCGACGTTCGCGATGGCCACGGACGTGCCGACCTGCACGGCCAGCACGTCGCGGTAGAAGCCCGCCAGGTCGGTGAGGGCCAGGTCGAGGGTGTCGCGCTGGGTCCGGGTGGAGCGGCGCTTCTGGCGGTCGGCGAGGTCCTTCATCACGCCCGCCGTGCCGCGCGGCATGCGGCTGCCGGCCCCCGCGGTGGCGCCGAGTGCGGCGCGCAGCTCCTCGGTCTCCTTGCCGTCGAGCTCCTCGGACAGCGCCTTGGCGTCCTCCGTCGCCGCGTCCACGAGTTCCTGGGCGGCCTTCAGGCAGCCGCCGACGTCGTCCACGCGCAGCGGCAGCTTCAGCACGGCAGCCCGCCGCGCCCTGGCCTGCTCGTCGGTGGCCAGCCGGCGCGCGCGGTCCATGTGGCCCTGGGTGGCGCGGGCGACGGCGTCGGCGACCAGGGGGTCGATCCCGTCGCGGCGCACCAGGGCGTCGGCGACCGCCTGGACGGGCGGGGTGCGCAGCACCAGGTGGCGGCAGCGGGAGCGGATCGTCGGCAGGACGTCCTCGACGGAGGGGGCGCACAGCAGCCACACCGTGCGCGGCGCGGGCTCCTCGACGGCCTTCAGCAGCACATTGGCGGCGCCTTCGGTCAGGCGGTCGGCGTCCTCCAGGAGGATGACCTGCCAGCGGCCGGACGCCGGGGACAGGACGGAGCGGCGGACGAGGTCACGGGTGTCCTTGACGCCGATGGAGAGCAGGTCGGTGCGGACCACCTCGACGTCGGCGTGGGTGCCGATCAGTGTGGTGTGGCAGCCGTCGCAGAAGCCGCAGCCCGGTACGCCGCCCAGGGCGCGGTCGGGGCTCACGCACTGGAGCGCGGCGGCGAAGGCCCGTGCCGCCGCGTCGCGGCCCGCGCCGGGCGGGCCGGTGAACAGCCAGGCGTGGGTCATCTTCGACGCGGACGGCAGGGCGGTGCCCCCGGCGACGGCCGTCACGAAGGCGTCGGCGTCACGCGCGGCGGCGGCGAGCTGCTCCGTCACCCGTTCCTGGCCGACCACGTCGTCCCAAACCGCCATCGTGCCCGTCCGTCCTGTGGTGCTCCTCGGTGTCCTACGGCTCCACCATTGTCGGGCACGGCACCGACAGCCCCGCCTCGGGCGGCCTCAGCCCGCCGCCCTGCGGTGCCGGCTGACCCGGCGTGCCGGGCGCCGCCTGCGCAGCAGGACCGCGGCGGCCCCGCCGCCGCACAGTGCGGCCGCGGCCAGTGCCGCGCCCACGGTGCCCGCGGTCCCCGACGACGCCCCCAAGGTGCCCGAGGCCGCCGACAGCGGTCCCTGGCCGGGCAGCACCTGGGCCGTCGACGCGGCGGGCACCGGGGTGTACGAGGGTGCGGGCGAGGCCGGCGCCGCCGGTGCGGGGGTCTGCGTCTCCGCTCCGCACGCCACCGTGAAGGGCCGCGGCTTCGCGCCCTCCCCGATCCACGTCAAGGTGTAGCCGCCGTTGGTGAGCACTATGCGGGCCGAACTGCCCGTGCCCTCGTCCCCCGTCACAAAGGTGCCGTTCATCGCGGGGCCGCCCTTGGCGCGGTTGACGGCCCAGTTGACCGCCTGCCCGGGACCGAAGCCCTCGCCGCGTATGTGGAAGGTGCACACGGTGGCCTTGTCGCCCCGGGAGGTGCCCAGCGCCTCGTCGTAGACGGCGACCGTCCCCTTGCCGTCACCGCTCTCCTTCGTGGCGTACGCGACCGGGCCGAGGGCCACGAGGGCCGCCAGCCCGGCGAGGACGACCGCGGTGACGGAAGGGATGCGCATGAGGAGAGTTTCCCGGATTCCCCCGGCGACGCCAAAGCGGGTGGTCCCGGCAGGCCCACCGAACTCTGACGCTCCGTCAAGCGCCCGTTCCGCAGGGACGACTCAGAGCGAGAGGCGGTGCACGCCGCCCGCGACAGCGCGTTGCGCGGGGGCGTCGGTGCCGGTCCAGCAGGAGCCGCGGCGGGCGAGGAGGCGCCGCAACCACACCTCGGTGGCGACGAGTTCGGCGAGCCCGTCGATGGGGACGGGTTCCCCGCCGGCGGCCGCGCGCAGGGCGGCGCGGACGACGCGCGCCTCGACGAGGCCGGCGTCGGCGAGGAGGGGTGCGTCGAAGAGGTCGAGCAGGCCGTCGACGGAGGCGCGCAGGCCGGTCTTGGCCGCGACGGCCGCGGAGACCTGGGAGTTGGCGCCCCAGCCCGGGGGCAGGTCGCGGATGCCCGCACCCTCCAGCACTGAGCGCAGGACGGTGGCGCGGGCGCCGGGCTGGACGCGCAGGGTCTCGGGGAGCGCACGGGCGGCGCGCACGACCTGGTTGTCGAGGAAGGGGGCGTGGATCCGCTGGCTGCGCACCTCCGCGGACTGCTCGAAAACCCGGTGGTCGGCGGCGTGCCGGGCGAGGGCAGCCTGCGCGCGGCGCTCGCCGGGGCGTTCGACGGCGGTACGGGGACGGGCCGCCGCCTCCTGAAGGCGAACCGATACTTCAGCCAGTGCCTCGCCGGTGAGCCAGCGCGCCGCCGGACCCGGACGGCACCAGGCGAGCGCCGCCAGGGAGGCCTGGAGGGGGCCGGCGTGCTCGTCGAAGCGGCCCGCCATCAGCTGCGCCGCCGCGTTCTGCACACCCTGTTGGTAACTCGTACGGGCCAGCCGCCGCGCCGCGCGGTAGACCGTGAACGGCACGAACACCGAGCGGCCCGCGGGCCCGTCGGCGCGCGCGAGGGCCGTGACGGGTCTGAGCAGGCTGCGGCGGCGCCGGTCCAGCAGCAGATCGGCCAGGCGCGCAGGGTGTGCGTCGAGCACCTGGCGGGCGCCGTGCCCGACGAGGTGGTCGGCGCCGCCCGCCGCGAGGCGCATCCGGTGGCGTCCGGCGGCCACCAGGGAGGGTCCGGGCTCGTCGGTGAGGGGGACGGCGTCGAGGTCGGCGTAGGGCAGCGCCCGCGCGCCGCCGGGCACGACCACATGGTGCAGGCGCGGGTCGGCGGCCATGGCGCGGGCCCGCTCGAGTTCCGCCTCGCGGGCCGGACCGCCGCCCGCGGTCAGGTCGTTGAAGGTCACCGCGAGCAGCCGCTGGCCGGCTGCCGCGCCGTGCCCGAGCGGGGTGCCGGGCATGCCGGGCAGTCCCGCCGCCAGCAGGGCGAGCGTGGAGGAGGCGCTGCCGCCGGACAGGTCGGCGCCCACGCCGGGCGCGGGTTCCTCCCCGGGCTCCGGTACGAAGCGGGGCTGCGTCAGCCGGGCGCGCACCGCGTCCACCAGGGCGTCCCGTACGCCGGCGATCGCGCGCTCGTTCGGCACGTGGGCGGCGGGGGTGCCGGCCACCGCCAGCGAGGCGGTCGGCTCGTAACCGCTCACCTCGGGCACCGCCTCCCGCAGGATCAGGGCGTGCCCCGGCGGCACCCGGCGCACGCCCGCGTACGGCGTGCCGTCGCCCAGCGCCTCGGGGGAGTCCGGGCAGGTCAGCAGCGCCGCCAGGTACGTGACGTCGAGCGCGGCCTCGGTCAGGTCGGCCAGTGGCAGCGCCGCGGTCGCGTACGCGGTGCCGCGCGCCCACCGGGTGTGGAACACCGGCCGGGCACCGGCGAGATCACCGAGCACGGTGATGCGGCGCCCTATCTGGAGGACGCAGGTGTAGCTGCCGGCCCAAGTGGTCAGATGGCGCAGCGCCCCGCCGCGCGCCGCGAACAGCCCGACCCGCAGGTCGGCGTCGGAGGCGGCGCAGCGGCCCAGCACGGCCAGCCGGGCGACGGAGCCGTTCTCGGCGTGCACCAGGCGCACTTCGTCGGGGCGCCAGTCACCCACGGCCCACAGCGGATCGGGGTCGCTCCACAGGAGCTGGGCGCCCACCGGCAGCAGGGTGCGGGCGTGCGCCCCGGGGACCGGTCCCACCGCGGCGTTGCTCCAGCCCACCAGCCACCGCATCGCCCGCCTCCACAGGTTGTGGACCAGGGGGGCCTCTTCGTGGACAACTGGCCCCCGCGGCAGGCCGAACTGCCGCTCCGTCCGGGGAACATGCTGCCACGGAGGAGCGCGAAAGGAGGCGCATGAGGGCATGGTCGAGCACCGGGCCGCCTGCTGCGCGCGGTCCGGCGCGGGGCCATTTCGGCCCAACTCCCCGCCGGTCAGAGGCACTTAACGTACGTCGACGGAGTTGAAACGTCGTTTTCAGGCCAATGTCCCACCGGCCCGCATTCGTCCGTTGTGCGCCGTGCGGGCGGCGCGGTCCGGGGGGCGTGGCACGCCTCCCGGACCGGTCCGCCACCCGCGGGGATTGTGGTGGCGGAGCCCCCTGGCCCGCTGCTACCCCCCATAGCCGCAAATGAGAGCCGCGGGCCGACCCACGGCACCATGGAACCGCCACCGCACGAATCGGCACAGAGCGCGCGGATGGGCGCACGGCCGCATACGCCGGTAGCACGCGCCACCAGCAGGAGTCGCGAGGCCGCATTCAGGGCAGGAATCTCGCCATCCGGGACAACAGCTCTTAACGGTCGGGATGCGGAGAACTACCCTGGGTTCACCCGAGAAGCGAAGGTCCCGGCGGCTCGGGGTCCGGCGCATGCCCTCGGGCGGCGGTGGTCCCCGCTCGTCTCCACAAGAGGCGCCGGGGCAGCCGTTGTGGTGCGTCGAGAGGGTGTGACAGGCGTGGCAGGCGTACACGGCCCTCGCGCTTACGGCGAGAGGTGGTAATGGTCGTGACCAAAGAACCCCGAGGGCCCAACGAGAAACTCGGCACCCTTCTCGCCCTGGCCGGCATCAGCAACGCGGGACTGGCCCGCCGGGTCAACGACCTGGGCGCCCAGCGCGGTCTGACCCTGCGGTACGACAAGACCTCGGTGGCCCGGTGGGTGACCAAGGGCATGGTGCCGCAGGGCGCCGCGCCCCATCTCATCGCGGCAGCCATCGGCAGCAAGCTCGGCCGTCCCGTGCCGCTGCACGAGATCGGCCTGGCCGACGCCGACCCCGCGCCCGAGGTGGGCCTCGCCTTCCACCGCGACATCGGGGAGGCGGTGAAGTCCGCGACCGACCTGTGGAAGCTCGATCCGGGCCGGCGCGGCCCGGGCGGCGGCGGCATCTGGCAGAGCCTGGCGGGGTCGTTCGCGGTCAGCGCGTACGTCACGCCCGCCTCGCGCTGGCTGATAACCCCGGCCGACGCCCGCGTCGCCCGCGAGGACCCCGCCCCCGGCATGCACCACGTCGGCCACTCCGACGTCGGCAAGCTCCGCGAGGCCGCGGAGGACGCACGCCGCTGGGACTCCAAGTACGGCGGCGGCGACTGGCGTTCGGGCATGGTCTCGGAGTGCCTGCGGGTCGAGGCGGCGCCGCTGCTGCTCGGCTCGTACTCCGACGACGTCGGCCGGTCGCTGTTCGGCGCGACCGCCGAACTCACCCGGCTGGCCGGGTGGATGGCCTTCGACACCGGGCAGCAGGAGGCCGCCCAGCGCTACTACATCCAGGCGCTGCGGCTCGCCCGTGCCGCCGCCGACGTCCCCCTCGGGGGCTACGTGCTGGCGTCGATGTCGCTCCAGGCGACCTACCGCGGCTTCGCCGACGAGGGCGTCGACCTCGCGCAGGCGGCCCTGGAGCGCAACCGCGGGCTGGCCACGGCGCGCACGATGTCGTTCTTCCACCTCGTCGAGGCCCGCGCCCACGCCAAGGCCGGGGAGAGCCACGCCTGCGAGGCCGCGCTGGCCGCCGCCGAATCCTGGCTCGACCGCGCCCGCGACGGCGACGCGGACCCGGCCTGGCTCGGCTTCTACTCCTACGACCGGCTCGCCGCGGACGCCGCCGAGTGCTACCGCGACCTCAAGGTGCCCGGCCAGGTGCGGCGGTTCACGGAGACGGCGCTCGCCCGGCCCACGGAGGAGTTCGTGCGCTCGCACGGGCTGCGACTGGTGGTCTCGGCCGTCGCGGAACTGGAGTCCGGCAACCTGGACGCGGCCTGCGCGGCGGGTGTGAAGGCCGTCGAGGTCGCCGGGCGCATCTCCTCGGCCCGCACCACCGAGTACGTGCGGGACCTGCTGCACCGGCTGGAGCCGTACGGGAACGAGCCGCGGGTGGCGGAATTGCGGGAGCGGGCGCGGCCGTTGCTGGCGGCGCCGGCGTAGGCGGGTCGCCGCGCCCCGGGCGACGCGCGGGCCGATCGGCGACGGGAGGGCTCCACTTGTGTGGGGCCCTTCCGCCTTGCCCTGCTCGGGTGTCGGGTTCCGGTCCCGGGTCCCGGGCCCCAAGTCCTCCGGACCCAACCTGTGATGGATCTGTGACGTGCCCATGTGCAACGAAGCCGGCGTCCCGCGGGTCTGATGTTCGTGTGCCGAGGGCGGCGCACCCGACCGTCACACGATCCGACAAGGAAACGTTGATGAGACGTCCCGTCCGCAGTTCCGTCTCCCGGGCAGCGCGCGCGCTCGCGGCGGTCGCCGTCCTGGCCGCCGGGTTCGGAGCCGCCGCACCCGCCGTGGCCGCCGACGGCGCCCCGCTCCCGGTCGGCATCACCGGCGAGAGCCGCGTGGACCTCTCCCTCCAGGGCGACAACGGCGACGTCGGCGAACCGCAGGTCACCCTGCGGCTCTCGGCGCCCGGCGACGACGAGCCGGGGGACGACGGGGTGATCCCCGTCGCCCACGAGGGCGAGTACAAGATCACGATCGACGCCACGGGCCTCAACGGCGTCGCCGCCGTCAAGCTGCCCTGCACAGCGACCGGCATGACCGCCGTCTGCGAAGGCAACGAGATCAACGCCGGGGAGCAGTACAACCGGCTCGGCGGCATCCGCATGGACCTCAACGGGCAGAGCGAGGCGGGCGACTTCGGCACCATCAAGGTCACCGGCGAGGGCGAGGGCGTCGCCTTCGCGCCGCTCACCATCGACGTCCTCGTCGGCGGTCCCGAACTCCTCGGCCGCAACCTGAGCGAGCCCAAGGGCTTCGCCGCCGGCGACACCTACAACGCCCCGGTCGGGTTCCGCAACGCCGGCGGCATGGCCGCCGACGGCACCGTGCTGCACTTCCACGGCTCGCGCGGACTGGGCTTCCCCGACAACTACGGCAACTGCGCCTACAAGCAGACCACCGACGGGTCGCTGCTGCACCAGGGCACCGACGCGATGTGCACCTTCGACGGCACCTACAAGCCCGGCACGGCCTACGCCCTGGCCGAGCCGCTGAAGGTGAAGACGGCCGACTTCGCGCTCAACGACGTCCTCAGCTACGGCTTCTCCGCGGTCAGCGCCCAGCAGGCCAAGACCCTGCTGACGACGGGCGGCTACACGCCCGGCACCGGCGCGCCGCTGGCCCTCAAGGAGGTCCCGGGCGCCTCGGCCGACGACTACTCGCGCTACACCGAGCTGGACCTGCCCAGCCACAACATCTACGACCTCGTGCTGACCGGCGTCACCGCGCGGGGCGTGGCGGGCGACACGGTGAAGGCGGACATCGGCTTCCGCAACGACGGCCCCGCCTGGCTCAGCGCGCTGCGCTCCGGCGGTGAGCCGATCGGCTTCACGGTCCAGGTGCCCACGGGCGCCACGGTGACCAAGAGCCCCAGCGGCTGCCGGGCCACCACCATCGCCCAGGGAGTCAAGGGCTACTTGTGCTGGGTGGACACCCCGCTCCTGGAGAACACCAAGCTCACCTTCCCGTTCGAGCTGCGCATCAACACGCTCGTGGAGAACGCCAAGGCCAGGATCGCGCTCCAGGCCTGGAACAACCCGTCCGAGCCCAACCAGTCCAACAACGCCGCGTGGATCGTGCTGAACCCGGGCGACGAGGACACGTCGACGGGCGGCTCGCCCTCCGCCGGCACGTCGGCCACCCCGAGCCCGAGCCCGTCCTCCTCCGACGACGACGCGTCCGCCTCGGGCGGCACGTCCGGCACCGGCGGTTCGACGTCCTCCGGGGGCGGCTCCGGCGGCCTGGCGTTCACCGGCGCCGCCGGCGTGCTGACCATCGGCGGCGGCGCGCTGCTCGTGCTCGGCGTGGGCACCGCGGTCGTCGTCCTCGTCCGCCGCAAGTCGGCCGCCTGACGCCCGCAGCGCACCTCGCGAGGCCGCCGCACCCGCCCGGGTGCGGCGGCCTTCGCCGTTACGGGAGGTGTCCGCGAGGCAAGCGCGAGACGACCACGACACACCGGGCCCCTCACAGGTTTGGCGGGGGCGCGGGCGGGCCAAGCCTCAAGCGGGAGGTGACCGCGCGCATGGACACCGCGGACGTCGTCGTGATCGGCGCCGGCATCGTCGGCCTGGCCACCGCGTACGCGATCACCCGCGCGTCGCCCCGTACGTCCGTGGTCGTCATGGACAAGGAACCGGGCCCGGCGCGCCACCAGACCGGCCACAACAGCGGCGTGATCCACAGCGGCATCTACTACCGCCCCGGCTCGCTCAAGGCCCGCTACGCGACGCAGGGCGCCGCCGAGATGGTGAAGTTCTCCGCCCGGTACGACATCCCGCACGAGGTCACCGGCAAGCTGATCGTCGCCACCGCACGCGAGGAGCTGCCCCGGCTGCACGCCCTGGTGCAGCGCGGCCGCACCAACGACATCCCCGTGCGCGAACTGGGCCCCGCCCAGATCGCCGAGCGCGAGCCGCACGTCGCGGGCCTGGCCGCGATCCACGTCGGCACCACAGGGGTGTGCGACTTCACCGCGGTCGCACGGACGATGGCCCGCCTGGCCGCGGAGTCCGGCGCGGCGCGCACGGCGTACGGCAGCGAGGTGCGCGCGGTCCACCGCGACGGCGGCGGCGTGGTCGTCGAACCCGGCACCGGGCCCCCGGTCCGCGCGAAGGTGCTGGTCAACTGCGCGGGCCTGCACTCCGACCGGATCGCGCGGATGGCCGGGGACGACACCACCGGGGTGCGGATCGTGCCGTTCCGCGGCGAGTACTACGAGCTGGCCCCGGCCCGCAGCGGGCTCGTGCGCGGCCTGGTCTACCCGGTGCCCGACCCCGCCTTCCCCTTCCTCGGCGTCCATCTGACCCGCGGCATCGACGGCACCGTGCACATCGGCCCCAACGCCGTCCCCGCCCCGGCCCGCGAGGGCTACCGGCGGCGCACCGTCAGCGCGCGCGACCTGCTGGAGACGGCGCTCTTCCCCGGCACCTGGCGGATCGCCCGCCGGCACTGGCGGTACGAGGCGGGCGAGCTGCGCCGGTCGCTGTCGAAGCGGGCCTTCACCGACGAGGTGCGCCGGCTGCTGCCCGAGGTGACCGCCGCCGACCTCGTGCCGTCCGCCGCGGGCGTACGGGCCCAGGCGGTGCTGCGCGACGGGGAGCTCGTGGACGACTTCCTCTTCGCCGGCAGCGGCCCCTTCGTGCACGTGCTCAACGCCCCGTCGCCCGCCGCGACCGCCTCCCTGCCGATCGGACGGGAGATCGCCCGGCGGGCACTTGAAGCCGCGGGGCATACGTAAAATCGACGCATCATGTCGAAGCCCCACACCCCCCACTTCCCCGGCGGCCCCGCCTCCCACCCGCATCCGGACGCGCACACCGAGCAGCGCATCCGCACCTTCCACCCCCGTCGCGGCCGGGTCACCCACGGGCAGCAGACGGCGCTGGAACGGCACTGGACCAACTGGGGCGTCGACATCGACGGCAGCCCGCTCGACCTCGGCGCGCTCTTCGCCGACGCCGACCTCGCCGCGGACCGCCCGGTGGTCCTGGAGATCGGCTTCGGCATGGGCGACGCCACCGCCGCCATGGCCGCCGCCGACCCCGGCACCGGCATCCTCGCGGCCGACGTGCACACCCCCGGGCAGGGCAACCTCATCCGCCTCGCCGAGCGCAACGGCCTGACCAACGTCCGGGTCGCCAACGGCGACGCCGTCATCCTGCTCCGCGACATGCTCGCCCCCGGCTCCCTGGCCGGACTTCGCGTCTTCTTCCCCGACCCCTGGCCCAAGGCACGGCACCACAAGCGCCGCATGATCCAGCCCGAGTTCGTGGCCCTGGCCGTCTCGCGGCTGCGGTCCGGCGCGACCGTGCACTGCGCGACCGACTGGGAGCCGTACGCCGAGCAGATGCTGGAAGTGCTGACCGCCGACCCCCACCTGGTGAACGCCCACGGGGAGGGCTACGCGCGGCCGCGCCCGGACTTCCGGCCGATGACCAAGTTCGAACGGCAGGGCATCGCCAAGGGCCACGTCGTCAACGACCTCGTCTTCACCCGCCGGTAGCCCCTGTTGACGTGCGGCGGGGACGGGGCGATCGTTGTGGCCCACCAGTGACGTCGTGCGTAACACCGTCGCGCGCCGCAGCCACTCCCCCGTAAGGTCAATGGGTGTCCTCGTACTCGCACACGCCCGACCCGCCCCTGCCGGGCCCGGCGGCCCACCCGGACGTCCCCGAGTACCCGGAACGCCGGCAAGAACCGGGTTTCGCGCTCCCCGAACCCGGCCAGTGGCACTACAAGCCGCGCCGCCACTTCTGGGAGAACCGGACGCTGCGCCTGGTGGCGCTCTTCTCGGTGCTCGCCCTGTGCGGAGTGATCATCCTCGCCCTTGTGCGGCGGCAGACCGGCACCGAGGGCTTCCTCGTCGGCCTCATCCTCGCGATCCTGCCCGTGCCGCTGCTCGGCGGCGCCTTCCTGTGGCTGGACCGGGTCGAGCCCACCCCCCTGCGGAACGCCGTCTTCGCCTTCGCCTGGGGCGCGTGCGCCGCCACCCTCGTCGCCATCCTCGCCAACGAGTACGCGACCGAACTGCTGGCCTCGACCTTCACCGCCAGCCCCGCCCAGAGCGACAGCTGGGGCGCCACCTTTGTCGCGCCCTTCGTGGAGGAGAGCGCCAAGGGCACCGCGATCCTGCTGCTCTTCCTCTTCCGCCGCCGTGACTTCACCGGCCTCGTCGACGGCGTCGTCATAGCCGGGCTCACCGCCACCGGCTTCGCCTTCACCGAGAACATCCTCTACCTCGGCTCGGGCTTCGCCGAGGACCAGGCGCTCGGCGGCGGGGGCGTCGGCACCACCGCCGCCATGTTCGTGGTCCGGATCGTGATGACCCCGTTCGCCCACCCGCTCTTCACCTCGCTGACCGGCATAGGCTTCGGCATCGCCGCGAGCTCCCGCCCCGGCCGGGCCCGCCGCTGGCTCGCCCCCATCGGCGGCTGGCTGCTCGCGATGACCCTGCACGGCACCTGGAACGGCTCCGCCTCGTTCGGCCCGCTGGGCTTCCTCGCCGTGTACGCGACGCTGATGATCCCGCTGTTCGGCCTGCTGATCTGGCTCGCGATCTGGTCCCGTTCCAACGAGCTCAAGACCATCCGCACCCAGCTCCCGCTGTACGCCATGGCCGGCTGGCTGACGCTGCCCGAACCGCTCGCCATCGGCTCCATGCGGGGCCGCTCGGTGGCCCGCTCCGCCGCCCATCGCGCACAAGGTGCGGCCGCCGCCCGTACCGTGCGCGAATACGTGTCCTTCGCCACCTCACTGGCCTTCCTGCGGGCCCGCGCCAACCGCGGCGCCGCCGGTCCCGACTTCCACGCGCGGGAGCAGGAACTGCTGCACCACCTGTGGGAGCGCAAGGCCGTCGCCCAGCCGGCACTCACCCATGCGGCCCACACCATCCGCCCCCCGTTCCCGACCGTGTACGCCTGGAGGCAGCGTCCTCCGGCCGGCTACGGAGCAGCGCCGTACGGGGCTCCGCAGTGGGGAGCCCCGCAGTGGGGGGCGCAGCAGCAGTGGGGCGCGCCGCAGTGGGGGGCGTCGGCCTATGGCGCGACGGGGGGCTGGGGGCAGCCCGCGACGCCGGAGGCCCAGGCTCAGGCGCAGACCCCTGCACCGGTCCAGGCCCCGGCCGCGTACTGGCAGCAGCCGCGCCCCTACCCGTACTCGCAGGGCGGCCGCCACCGCTGATCCACGGCGGGCGGCCGCGGTTGCCGGGCCCACCGGCCGGGGTTGCAATGGCGATGTGAGCCACCACGAGAGCAGCTCGCCCAGCCCGCGCCACCGCCCTTCCGGCCGGACCAGCTGGAAACGGATGGCCATCGCCCTCGTCCCGACCCTGGCCGTGTCGGCCGTGCTCGCCGCAGGGATAGGCGCCGGAGCGGTGCCGGTCTCGCTCGCGACAGCGCCGACGACCGCCACGCTGTCCGGGCGGAGCTTCCAGGTGGCCGCGGACTCCCTGGAAGGCACGGGATTCACCCAGTACCTCGCCGCCGACTCCTCCGCCGGCGGCGACCTCCCCGAGGCCGTCTCCGCGATCGGCTCCGCCGACCTGCACAACCTGTGCCAGTCGGTGGTCAGCTCCCTCCCCGGGCTCGGCAAGGTCACCATGCTGATCAAGGCGGGCGGCGGCAGCAAGCCCGTCCACGCCGACCATCTGATCGTCGACACGGACGACCTCGCCGGCGACGCGACGTTCCACAACATCCGGATCGGCACGGACGCCGCGCAGCTGCCCGGTGACGGCCGCGCCAAGGGCCCGTCCGGCGCGTTCGGCCAGCAGGCCGACAGTGTCCGTATCGACCACCTGCGGCAGACCACCCACTCGATCAGCGCCGCCACCTTCCAGCTCACCAACCTGCACCTGACCGTGAAGAAGGGCGCGCAGCCCTGCTTCTGAGGGTGCGCCGCCCGCTTTCGCGGCAGGCCCTGACCCGAATGGGCGAGCGCGTACCGCCGTCGGGGTGATTGCCCCCGCGCACCGAGCCACCGATCAGACTGTCCGACGGTTGACCAGGCGTGCAGACCTCTGACGCCCGCCCCTCCGGCCGCACCAGCTGGAAGCGGCTCGCCCTTGTCATGGTGCCGACACTCGCCACCGCGGGCGCTCTCGTCGCGACGATGGCCACCGGCGCGCTGGCCACGTCCTTCGGGGTCTCCGCCACCTCCTTCCCGGTGGCCGGCGAGAGCTTCCAGATCCGCTCGTCACGCCTCGTCGGGGACGGCTTCGTGCAGTTCGGCGTCGTCCAGCGAGGCCGAGACGGGCTCTACCCCGAAGCGCTGACCGGCATCCGTTCGGCCACCCTCCACCACCTGTGCCAGTCCATCGTGCAGAACGTCCCGCTGCTCGGCCCGGTCACCCTGCGCTTCACCTCGACGCCCGCGCACGCCGACCGCCTCATCGCCAACGCCCACGACCTGCGGGGCGACGCCGTCTTCCGCAACATCAACATCGGCCAGGACGCCGGCACCGTCCAAGGCGTCCCCGGCGTGCAGGGCACGCCCGGCACCTTCGCCGAGCAGGCGTCGTCGGTCACCGTCGACGACCTCCGCCAGACCACGCGCTCCATCAGCGCGGCCACGTTCAGACTGCCGGACCTGCACCTCACCGTGCGGCGCGGCGACCAGTCCTGCTTCTGAGGGGGCCGCCACCTTGATCCCACCGAGGAAGATCCGGTCCCGCTTCCGCTTCTGGCGCCGTTCCCGGCCCTTCTGGGCAGGCTTCTGGACCCTGCTCGCGGGCCTGGAGATCCTCTCCATCCCGCTCGCGCCGCTGTCCCTCATGATCCACGAGGGCATCGCGGGCGTCTCCGGCCTGCTCATGGGCGTCTTCCTGATCGTCCTGGGCCTGACGATGTGGTTCGCCCCGCACTACCGGACGTTCGCGGGCATCGCCACCCTGATCTTCTCCGTCGCCTCCCTGGTGCTGTCGAACTTCGGCGGCTTCCTCATCGGCTTCCTGCTCGGGGTGACGGGCGGCGCGATGGCCGTCAGCTGGGTGCCGTACGGCGACGGCAACGGCCGCTGGGGACGGGGACGGCCGGTACCGGACTGGGGCGGCGGGGGCGGTACGGACCCGGCGCACGACCCGGAGACCCCGGGCCCGGGCGGCGGACCGGGGGAGCCTGAAGCCCCGGAGGGACCGGAGCCGCCGGCCGCCCCTCCCGTCGTACCTCCCGCCGCGCCCCCCGCCGAACCGCAGCCGGGAACGAGCGGCAGCCTGCGGACGGGCGCCGCTGCCGCCGCCCCGCGGCCGCGCACCGTCGCGAAGCTGCGCGCCCTGGGCGTCATCCCGGTGGGCGGAGCACTGCTCGCCGGGGGGCTTCAGCCGATGGCGCCGCCCCTGCCGCACGCCCGGCACAGCGCCGACGGACCGCCGTCCGGCGCGGAGGCGGCCCGGCGCGCGCGCGAGGCGATCTGCGGTGTCATGGACGGGCTCTACCACGCACGCCACCCCACGGTGCACGGCACGGGCACGGCCAAGGAGGTCCGGGCGGGGCTGCACCTGGGCGTCGACCTGGAAGCGCCGGTGCCGGTGCGCGGGAAGCTGGACGTCGGGCCGGTGCCGAGGGCCGTGCCGCCGGTGCCGTCCCAGCGCCGTGCGGCCCCCGTCCCTTCCTCGCCTTCCCCGTCTTCTCCGCCGGCGGGCGGCGGAGGGTTGCTCGGCGCGGTGTCGGACCTGCTCGGGCTGCGCGGGACTCCCCCCGCCTCCTCCGCGCCGCCGGCGCCGCGCACGGAGGAGGCCCCCCGGCGCGCGGCGCCGCAGCGCGGACGGGAGGCCCACGGCAACAACCCGGGGAAGAGGAGGCCGCAGCCGCCGCACGTCCCGACCGGCATCCTGTCCGGCAACACCATCACCCCGGACAGCCTGCTGGACCTGATCGTGCCCCGGCTGCCCGCGGACCGCGGCATGGACGCGCCGTTGTCGCTGCTCCCCCCACGCATCCGCATCGGCGGCAGCACACCGGACTCCCCCTGGTGCCTCCCGCAGGTCTCGCTGGAACTGTCCATCGGCGCCGGGCGCTACCGCGGGACGGGCCTCGCCGCCGAGCAGCCGTTCCGGGTCCTGACACCGCTGCTGGTGCTGACCGGGCTGACGTACCGCGGCATCACGCTCGTCCCCACCCGGCACGGCCCCGAACGCGTCCTGGTCTTCACCGCCTGGCGCGTCGACATCGCGAACCTGCGCCAGACCGCGGGGCTGCTCTCACCGGCCTGCGCCCGCGGCCGCGCCGAACACTGGACGCCGCCCTTCCACGGGCTGCCCGGCCTCGCGCTGCCGCTACTCGACCTCGGGCTGCCCGGCATCGGCCATGTCTCACCCGTGCCCACGCCGTGGGCGCCCTGCCAGGGCGAGCTGGAGACCGACGGCCGCCCCTGGAGCACGTCGACGGCCACCGGCCGCCCGGTCGTCCTGCTGACCCGGGTGCTGAGCGGCAACCTCCTCGGGCTGCTGCCTGTCACCTTCACCCCGGACATGCCGCCCCCGCTGCCGCCCGGCCTGACGATCCCGATCCCGCTGTTCTTCACACAGGTCGTGACCTACAACCAGCTCCTGCGGGCCAACCGGCTCACCATCCCGGGGCTGCACCAGTACGTGTCACTCCCCGGCCGCTGACTGGCAGACGACCGCACTGGCCAGCAGGACGGCGGTGAGCGCGGTGACAACGAGGGCCTTGCGGACAACGGACATGGCGTACCTCAGCGGAGCGGTGGACGGACAGACGGATGCAAGCAGGCGACAACCTACCGAAATCGCCCCCAGGCCCCGAAAGACACGCCCTCACCCCGCGCACCGGCCGCTAGGCCGAGGCCTGCTGCCCCCGTACCTCGATCCCGGCCAGCAACTCCCGCGTGGCAGCGGTCACCGCTTCCACGGCCTCCTCGAAGACCTCCCGGTTGTGCGCCGCCGGCGCCCGGAACCCAGAGATCTTCCGCACGTACTGCAGGGCAGCGGCCCTCATGTCCTCTTCACTGACGTCGGTCGTCATCGGCGGACGCAGCGTCTTGATGCTTCGGCACATACGACCAGTGTGCCCGGGCCCACTGTCACGCCCACCCCGCCCGCGGCCGCCGGCCCCACCACCAGCCGCCCGCACCGCCGGGCGCGTCGTCGTCCTCCACGGTCAACTCCATGTACCGGCCGTCGACCTCCCCCAGCGCCTCCCCGTACACCTCCGCCACGGGCCCGGGCAGCTTCCGCACCAGCCCGGCCACCCCGTCCCGGCACTCCAGCTCCCCCCGCTCCGTCACCCGCCCCACCTCAAGCCCCCGCACCACCCGCTCCCACGCCTCCAAATGCACGCGCGCCTCCCTCAGCGCACTCCCCTCCACCTCCCACAGCGCCGCGTCCCCCACCCCGTACGGCGCCCGCCGCAACGCGTCCAGCGCCTTCTCGAACCCATCGGTGACCGGGGTCTCGCTCGCACTCATGGGGCCATGCTGCGCCCGCGTGGCGCGACGCGCCTGCTGCGGGCGGAGGGTTCGCCCTGTCGCGCCGCGGCCCGACACGTCGCGTCAGGACGACGCGCCTCGGGCCGCCCGCCGTGCCGCCACCGTGTCCGCTACTCGATGTGCGACCTCTTCCGGCGGTTCGTGCTCCCAGAACCTCAGGACCGTCCACCCCGCCGTACCCAGGTGGGCCGTGGTCTCCACGTCGCGTGCCATGTTCCTGTCGAGCTTCGCGCGCCACCATTCGGCATTCGAGCGTGGACTCGTTGCGTGCTGCGGACAGCCGTGCCAGAAGCACCCGTCGAGGAACACCGCGATCTTCAGCTTGCCGAAGACGATGTCCACGGTCCTGCGCGGCATGCCCGGAACGGGCACGTGCACCCGGTAGCGCAACCCGCTGCCGTGCAGTATCCGGCGAACGGCCAGTTCCTGTGCCGTGTCGCGGGAGGTCTGCCGGCTCATGCGTGCCGCGACGGCCGGTGACGATGCTGTCGGGGGCATGGCACCAGTATGGCCGCGCCGCCGAACCCCGGGGCGGGTGCCCGGCCACGACGTACCGTGCCGGTCATCCCGCCTGAATCCTGTTGCAGAACTGCCGCTTGAAGGTTCCTGCACCACTCCTCGGGGCGACCTTGTGTCACCGCCGTGCAACACCGCGTACCCCGTGATCCACTCCTCCCGTTTCCGGTGCGTCCGCAGTTCAAGAGCATCGGAGGAGTCCCCATGGAGCGAGCGAACGTCGTTGCGCGGCACGTCGCGCTGACCATCACGAGCGCGGCCACCCTGTTCGTGGCGTCGGCGTCACCCGCGTCGGCCTCGGCCATCGGCTACGGGAAGGTCGCGGGCTACTGCTTCGACATGAGGGGGACCCAGATCTGCGTCCCAGCCACGACCATCGGGCACTTCATCCAAGGTTCGGGCCGCACCATCACACGTCAGGAGGCGTCCATTCAGGACACTCTCGGCGGAGACACGGCGGGCGGCCGGTGGTGCAACTGGCGGATCGACTGGCGCTACTCCGACACGGATGGCCGCACTTATCTCACAAGTCGGGGCCCTGAGCACCCCAAGTGCGCGTATGTGAGCTCGCTAGGCCGCATCGACACGACGCGACGGGCGTTGAAGCACTACGGAAAGGCCTGTGCCGACTTCGTCGCGGGAGGGATCAGGCGCGGGACGCAGTGCCACAACATCATCGACTAGCAGGCCAGGAGCACGACAATGAGCAACGGATTTCAGGGCGCACTACGCAGCAGGCTGGTGCGCTGGTTCCTGGCTGTGATCCTGAGTTTCGTCGTAGCCGCGATCTTCGTACCGCTGTGCTTGGCATTGCTTCCAGGCAGTCTGGAGGACTCGCTGTCCGACGCCGCCGTCGGATGGATCGTCCTTATCGCAGGAGTGGCGCTCAGCGCTGTCGTGCTGTGGTGGACCTCGTCCCGCAACGACGCTCAGGGGCGCAACTAAGCCTGCGGATACCGCATTCGCTCCCGCCCCACAAGCAACACCCGTGAATTGAAGCCGCCATGAGCCCGTGTCGGGGAGTGTGGGCGGGCGTTGAAGCACTGACGGGAAAGTCCCGGTGCCTGGCAAGGTCACGGAGCAAGGCGGAATCCCCATGAGCGACAAGTCGTCGAACACGCGGCAGGGACGGTTGGTGCGGTGGGTGCTGGCGGCGGGGGGCAGCTACCTGTGCGCGATGTTCGTCGTGCTGGGCGGGCTGTCGCTGCTGCCGAAGCACACGCAGACGTCCCTGTCGGAGACCGCCGTGGGGTGGGCCGTCCTGGGTGTGGCGGCGGCGATCTTCGTGGGGTTCGCGGGGCGGCGCAGCGGCAGGTCGTAAGCCCCGGATTCTGATGCCGCCCCGGCGGCCTCACGTCCGCATCCACGCCCGCGTGCCGAAGGAGGCGCAGGAGCGGGAGGCGGTTTCGGCCGCGGAGCGGAGGATCATCGTGAGGAGGGTGGGGGTGAGGCGGGTGCGGACGTGGGTGAGGAGGGCGTGCGCGAGGGCGCCGTGGAAGATGTCGCCGGCGCCGAGGGTGTCGGCGACGGTGGTGGGGGCGGGGACGGGGACTTCGCCGCCGGCCCACAGGACGGGGAGGGGGCCGCGGGTGATGACCGGCCAGCGGACGCCGGCGCCGCGGAGGAAGGCGAGGACGTCGGAGGAGGTCGCCGTGCCGGGGGGCCGGAAGTCGGCGGAGCAGACGGCGAGGTCGGTGTAGGGGAGCAGCGGGGCGGTGCCGGGGCGCCAGCTGCCGGCGTCGAGCAGGGTGGGGATGCCCTCGGCGCGGGCGTGGCGGGCCGCCGGGAGGGCCAGCGTCGGATGGTGGGCGTCGACCAGGACGAGGTCGGCCGAGGCGACGAGCGCCTGCAGATCGCCCGGGGGTGAGGGCGGGACGGTTCCGGGGGCGGTGCCGTTCATGGAGGCGACGGCCCGGTCGCCGGTGGACTCGGTGACCAGGATCGTGGAGACGGCCGGCGGCTGCGGGGAGTCCGCGGTGAGGTTGAGGACGGCGACGCCGAGCGCCGCCAGGTCCTCGTCGATCGCCGCGGCCAGCGAGTGGCCGCCGAAGGCGGTGAGCAGGACGGCCTCGCCCCCGAGGTGCGCGAAGGTCGCCGCGGCGTTGGCGGCGGGCCCGCCGGCCGCGATGAGCTGGGCGGAGGCGGTCAGCTTCTCGTTGGGGGCGGGGACGTGGCCGACCCGTGTGATGACGTCAAGTGTGCAGAGGCCTACGAAGAGCGCGCGCATGGGCGCATAGTGGCATCGGGCGGTACGGGAGGGGGGTCATCCCGTTTACGCGCCTCCTACGGGTGGGCGTGCACCATTTTTCCCGTACCCCCGACGCGGAGTGCTCACGGGCCACTACGCTGTGTGCTCAGCAATGGTGCGCGGGGAATGCCGTAAGCAGGAGGACCGCATGGGGAACGCGCGACCAGGTGGGGCAGGTCCGGCGGACGTCGAGGTGGTGCTGACGCGGGCGCAGAACGCGTTCGAGATCGACGACGTCGTGCTGGGGCGGCTGGCGACCGCGCTGATGGGCTGCACGGAGCTGGCGTCCTTCCGCCAGCGCAAAGGGCCGCCGCGGCGGCTGAGCCGGCGCACGCTGCGCCACACGTTCCTGCTCGCCGACGGCGGCACCCAGGTGCTGTGGGAGATCGAGCACAACACCGGGCCGGGCGAGGACCCGCTGTACGAGGTGTACGCCGACCCCGAGGTGCTGCTCGCCGCGCAGCACGTGATCGACCTGCGCTTCGGCGAGCCCGCGCCGCAGGAGCTGGAGGCGGAGGCCGCGGAGTGGCTGGCCCGGCTGCCGCGGTTCGGCCCGGAGGCGGTGCCCTGCCCTCGGCAGTACGAGCGGGAGTACTCCGCCGAGCACGCCTGGCGGTTGCTGCGCCGTGCTGAGAACGGAGACGCACCGGGCGACGACCTGCGGGCCCGGCTCGGTTCCGCGGTGGGCCACGACATCGCGTACGTCACCGGCCGGCACACGCGGATCGGGACCGGCCGCGTGGTGGGCTGGACGCTGTACGAGCACGCGTTCCTGCTCGCGAGCGGCGAGGAGCTCAGCCTGTGGGAGGTCGAGCACACCATGACGCCTGACGGGCGGCCGGTGTGCGAGGTCTACGTGGACGAGACGGTGGCCTGCGATGCGGCGGACGTGAGGATGGAGGCGCTGTAGCGCCCCTCCCGGCCCTCGCGGTGTGGCCGTGCGCCCCTGGGGCGTGCGGCCATCTCCCGTTGCGGGCGCTCCGCCGCCGGGGGAAATTGGGCGTAGAGGGAAACGGGAGGTTCCCATGACGGTCCTGGCGGAGGTCGAGTTCCCGGGCGTGACGGCCCTGCAGTACGAGGAGGCCAATCACCGCGCCGGATTCGGCCCCGACCATCCGCCCGCCGGGTTGCTGGCCCACGCCGCAGTGATCACCAACGACGGTCTGCGGATCGTGAACGTGTGGAATTCGGCCGAGGCGCTGGAGGCCTACCTGGTGATCATGATGCCGGCGGCCAAGGAGTCCGGATTCCCGGAGCCGAGCGGGCCGCCGCGGGTCTCGGAGCTCTACAACTTCCTCGTGCCGTAGTGCGTCCGCCGGACAACGGACCGGCGGCCTGGTGTCGGGGGTGTCACCAGGCCGCCGGGGTCCGTGCGTACGACGCTCTCAGCTCATCGGGTCAGGGCTTCATGCCCATGCTGCGCAGCCACGGCATCGGGTCGATCGGGTCGCCGCCGCCGGGGCGGACCTCGATGTGCAGGTGCGGGCCGGTGACGTTGCCGGTCGCGCCGACGCGGCCGATGGTGTCGCCGGTGGAGACCTTGCCCGAGGTGACCAGCATCGAGGAGAGGTGGCAGTACCAGAGCTCGGTGCCGTCGTCGAGGGTCAGGATGATGCGGTAGCCGTACGAACCCGCCCAGCCGGCCTCGGTGATGGTGCCGCTGTGGATGGCCTTGGCGGGGGTGCCGGTGGGGGCGGCGAAGTCCTGGCCGGTGTGGGTGTTGGCCCACAGGGAGCTGGACTGCCCGAAGCTCGCGGTGAGCGTGTACGAGGTCAGCGGCAGGGTGTAGCTCTTGGCGAGTTCGGCCAGGCGCGCGGCCTCGGCCTTCTTCGCGGCTTCCTCGGCGGCCTTCTTCTTGGCCGCGGCCTCCACGCGCACCTGCTGTGCGGCGGCGGCCTTGGCCGCCTTGGCGGCGGCCTCCTGCTGCGCGGCGGTGCGCGCGGCGTGGTCGGCGGCGTTCCGCTGCTGCTGGGCCTGGTCGAGGATGCGGGCGCGCAGCGCCTCGCCGGCGCCGGGGGTCAGGGCCTGGGCCACCGGCTTGGCCGTGGGCTCGCTCTCGAGCAGGCCGCCGATCCCGGGCACCTTGGAGACCTCGGGCAGCTTGGGGAGGGAGACGGGGAGCGGGTTCTTGCCCTCGGCGGTCGCGACACCGCCGACGCCGAGCACGGCCACGGCCGCGACACCGAAGACCGCCGAACCGCGGCCCAGGGTGCGCTGCTTGGCCACGCGGTGCCGGCCGCGCACAGGGGCGGTCGACTCCTCGGTGGGGTTCCACGGCTCGGTGGCCGGCTCCGGCTCGCCGTACGGGGGCAGCGGCTGCGCGGTGTTCGTGTCCCGGGTGTCCGCCTCGTGGGCGGGGGCCGCCTCGCGGACGCCGTACGCCTCGTCGAGGAAGGCTGCGGCCTCGACCGCGCTGCGCGGCTCGGGCACGGGGGCGACCGGCGTGAAGGGGGCGACCGGCTCGACGGGTTCGGCAGCGGGCTCAGGGGCGGCGGCGAGTGCTTCCTCGACCCAGCCGGCGGCGAAGTTCCACTCCGCGGTGTCCCAGCCGTCGATCGCGTTCTTCGTCGGCGGAGTCTGCTCGGTGGCCGGGGGGTTCCAGCCGGCGGCCATGTTCCACTCGGCGGTGTCCCACTCGGGGTTGGCGTACCCGGTCGTTTGTTGCTGTTGTCCGGGTATCAGGGCAGGCTCGTTCGACGCCACGCGGGCGCACTCCTTTCCTTCCTTCTCGCCTACCGGGTTAGCTGACGGGTTCGGAGCAGGAAGGTCTCCTACGAGGACTGTGCAAGCCCCCCGATTCACCCCAGGAAGTGGTTCCCCGGTTCCCGCGGACGGGATTCGGCAAGCGCACGGCGCCGCCCTGGCGGGCGACGGGTGACCGCGCTGCGTTATCGAACGTTAATAGAGGCAGCACCCAATTCCAAGCCGCTTCGGCGAGTTCACAGCGGGAATCTATGGGGATGTAACGGCCAGAGACGGACATTCCGCTGTGACTGCCGTGACCAACGAGATATGTGAGTGTGCATCAGTCGTTATGCGGAAGGGAGCTGTCTGCTCACGAGGAGTAAGGGTCGGCCCCGGGTCCCGGCGATCCAACACCCGCCCCCGGAAGGCGCCGAGAGGTCGCGGAGCACCGTCCGCGCCGGAGCCCGGTCCGGGGCTGCGGTGCACTTCACGCCACCCGCGAGGCCGGAAAGCGGTGGGCCCGGCGGTCGCCGTCCGGGTCCTCGTGGAGCGCGGCACCCGCCACGGAGAGGCACGGCACCGCGCGGCGGCGACCGCGGGCCCGGCGCCAGAATTCCCCGGGCGCCCCACGGGTCACACGACAGTGCCGTGACCCTCGTCACTCTTGACATGCGGCGGCTCTGCATGCATGGGGCGGCGGCGGTGTCGAAAGGCATCAGAACCCGGGCATACCGGCCGTCGTGACGGGCCATAAGAGGCCACCGGACGCTGATGCGCCGTCAATCACGTGACCACTGCGGCCGGCGGCCACCCCTCCGAGGAAGGCGCGCGGCCGGAGTCCGGTCCCGGACGGCGGGAGCCCCCACGCCCCCTATGCGACGGCCGCGCGGGTGCGTCATCATGCCCGAGTACGGCGGATTCGCCCGATCTTGGAGGCTGGCATGAAGCTGGGCAAAGCACTGGCCAAGGGCTACGCGGAGGAGACCGGCGACGAGCCGCCCGGTGTCGCGAAGGAGATCGACGTCGCGGCAGAGGTGACGGCCCGGACGGTCTCGTCGGCCGATGTCACGGCCGCCCAGGAGCCCGAGAGCGCCGAGGCCGCGGCCCGGTGAGGTACGGGCGCCGCTTGCCGGAGGAGCGGCCGGCGGTGCCGCCGACGGGCTGGAAGCTGGCGTTCCCCATGCTCTCCGCGGACGGCACGCGCGTCGGCTTCCGGGGCGTCTCCCTCGGGGGGCGCATCGTGTACGGCGTCCTGGACGACGCCCGGTGCGGCTACGGGAGACGGCACGCCAGCCCGGCCCGGGGCTGCGACTGCGGCTTCTACTGCCTCCACACGGCCGCCGAGGCGCAGGCGCTCACCTGCGCCACGGACTGCGGTGACGCGGTGATCCTCCAGGTCAGCGTGCTGGGCGCGTACACCCGGTACGAACGCGGCATGCGCTACGCCCGGCAGCGGGTGCGCACCGTCCGCATGGCGGCCTGCCGCTGCGGCCGCCCGGCACGCGTCTTCGTGCGCGACGGCACGGGCCTGCCGGGCTGGCGCACCCTCCAGGGCACCTGCCGCGCCTGCGCGGCGGACCTGCGGGTGCTGGACCCGGCGGACTTCGGCCGGCTCGCGGGCCCCGGCGTCAACGTCACCGGCGAGGCTCCGCTCCCCGCCGACGGCCCGCCGCTGCGCCAGGAGCTCGCCGCGGAGGCCGCGGCCCTGCGCGCCCGCCTCGACCACTTCCAGGAACGCCTCCGCCATCTGGAGGAGGGCGTCTAGCCCACCTCCGGCCCGTCTCCCGGGATGCGCCGCCCCGCCCCGTTCCGAAACCCCTCCCGCGCCCCCGACCTGGGCCGGGACGCGGGGCCGGGCGCGTGCATGACCGGCCGCCCATACTGGAGGACATGGAGCACAACGCCGAGCTCAGGGAGTTCCTGCGGACCCGCAGGGCGCGGCTGAGCCCTCAGGATGCGGGGGTGGCGGTCAGCGGCACGGCGCGCAGGGTGCCGGGGCTGCGGCGGGAGGAGCTGGCGCGGCTCGCCGGCGTGAGCACCGACTCGTACACCCGTTTGGAGCAGGGCCGGCAGCACAATGTCTCCGACGCGGTGCTGGACGCCGTGGCCCGGGCCCTGCGCCTGGACGCGAACGAACGGGCCAGCCTCTTCGAGCTGGCGCGGCCGCGGCAGGCCGCCCGCCGCCGCCCGCCCCACCGGCCGCAGCGGGTCCGGCCCGAGGTGCACCGCGTGCTCGATCTGCTGGACGGCCGTTCCCCGGCCCTCGTCCTGGGCCGGCACGGCGACGTACTGGCCTCCAACCGGCTGGCCCGCGCGCTGATCACCGACTTCGACGTGCTCCCGCACCGGGACCGCAACCTGGCGCGCTACCTGTTCCTCGACGAGGCCGCGCGGGACCTGTACCGGCAGTGGGCGGCCTACGCCGCCGAACTCGTGGGCGCCCTGCGGGCGCAGGCCGCGCGGTACCCCGACGATCCGGGGCTGACCGAGCTGGTCGGCGAACTGACCATAAAGAGCCCGGAGTTCCGCGACTGGTGGGCCGACCAGGGCGTCCGGGAACGGACCCACGGCGTCCAGCACTACCACCACCCGGTCGTGGGGGACCTGACGCTCGCGTACGAGAACGTGGTGTTCCCCGCCGACGCCGACCAGTCCATGTGCATCCACACCGCCGAGCCCGGCTCGTCCTCCGAGGCCGCGCTCCAGCTGCTGGCCACCTGGACGGGCGACGAGGCCCTCAGGAACGGCGTCCCGCACCACGAGCGCGACCACCGCTGACACGCGGAAGGGGGGCGGTGCCCGCCGGCACCGCCCCCCTTCCGCGAGATGACGCGACCGTCAGTCGTCGGCCTGGGCGCCGCTCAGGCGCATCCGGACGATCTGCGGGTCGTGGTCGCTGGCCTGGTCGGCGAACTCGGCGTTGATGTGCACGACGTCGTAGTCGTAGCGACGCAGGTCGGGGCTGAGCAGGATGTGGTCGAGGGACTGGGAGTTGCCCTCGTACACGTAGGTGTAGCGCTGCTCCGCGGGGAGGGTGGTGAGCAGGTCGGTCAGCACACCGCCCGAGGTCAGCGTGGACAGGGCGTCGGAGAACTCGTAGTCGTTGAGGTCACCGAGGACCACGACGCGGGCGTTCTTGTCGACGTCCAGCAGCGACTTCACGAACGTGTTGACCTCGGTGGCCTGCTGCTTGCGCTGGGCCTCGGAGGAACGGTTCGGCTGCTGGTTCTTGGCGTGCAGGGGCTCGTCGCCGCCCTTGGAGTTGAAGTGGTTCGCGACGACGATGACCTGCTTGTCGTTGAATTCGAACTCGCCGACCAGCGGCTTGCGGCTGCTGCCCCACGCCGAGCTGGTCGGGTCGATCCGGCCGGGCGAGACCGAGAGCCGGACGCCCTTCTTGGTCGCGACGGGCGCGACCGCGGTGCCGGCGTCGCCGCCCGGACGGTCCTTGAACACCACGCGGTCGGGGTTGAACAGGAAGACCTGGCGGATGTTGCCGCCGGGCTCGCCGCCGTCGGTGTCGTTCGTCGGGTCGACCGAGCGCCAGTCGTAGCGCGGGCCGCCGGCGGCGACGATCGCGTCGATGAACTTGCTCACGGTCCGGTCCGCGGCCACGGTGCCGTCGTCGACCGCGCCGTTGTTGTCCTGGATCTCCTCCAGGGCCACGATGTCGGGCGAGGACAGGTTGGTGACGACGCCCTCGGCGAGCCGCGCGAACTTGTCGGCCGGGTCGGACGGGTCGAGGTTCTCCACGTTGTACGTGGCGACCGCGAGCTCGGCGTCCTTCTGCTTGCGGGTGACCTCGCGCTTCAGGCCCATGTCGACCCGGCTGCCCACCGTGGTGGCCTGGACGTTGTAGCCGCCGAAGCTGTCGTAGTCGATGGGGCCCGCGGTGTCGCCGGTGAACTTGTCGCCGACGTTCGCGGCCGGCACCGGGGCGCCGCTGTTCAGCGACATCACCTTGATACGGCCGGTGTTGGGCTGCGCGTACGAGCCGTAGACGGTGCCACCGCGCTCGGAGGGGTTCTCGTTCGGCTTCAGCGTGAGCCACACCTCGCCGTACTCGTTCGTGCCGCCGACGACCCGGCCGCCGGTGAAGCGGGCGAGCTCGCCTTCGTGGGCCTCGTAGAAGTCCAGGGCGTAGACGTTCGGCTGGAGCGGCAGGTTCTCGATGCTGCCGCCGGCCGCGTCCGGGGCGTAGGCGTCCGGGACGGCGGCCTGGTCGAGACGGACCGCGGCGGGCAGGGTGTTGCCGCTCGACAGCACGGTGGCGGTCGGACCGGTGATCTCGGTGAGCGACTGCGCGCCGGTGGCCGGGTAGTACTCGGAGACCTTGCCGGTCACCAGCACCTTGTCGCCGACCGCGACGGTCGGGTTGGCCGAGCCGGTGTAGACGAAGACGCCCTCGCTGGTGCGCGGGTCCGCGTCGACGTCCGGATCCTGGATCCAGTAGCCCTTGGACCCGGTGGTGCGCACGCCGGTGACGATGCCGGGCACGCCCGTGACGGTCTGGTTCTTGAGCGGGGAGACCCGGGTGGTGCCCTGGATGTCGTGGATCCGGGTGGTGCCGGGCTCCGTCGGGCCGCCGTCACCCGGGTCGCCCGGGTCGCCGCCGGGGCCGCCCGGGGTCTGGCCGGCGCTGTTGACCGGGCTCGGGTTGCCGGCGGTCAGGTCGGCCGCGTTGTTGTCGGTGTCGGCCAGCGAGGAAGCACGGGACACGGAGGCGGTGTTGCTCGCGCCAGCGACCGGGCTGCCCTCGCGGACGGTGGCGGTGCCGTAGCCGACCACGTCCACGATGCGCGTGTCGGCGGCACAGTCGGCGGCGGTCAGGCAGGTCAGCGGGGTGGTGCCGGAGACCAGGGCGATGGTGCCGGTGGTGCCGCTCATCGCGATGTTGCCGCTGGCGTCGGCGGCCGGCAGGGCGGTCGTACCGCCGGTGCCGGCGGCCTCGGTGACCAGGAAGCGGCCGCCGGGGGCGATGGACCCGGTCAGCGGCGTCACGCCCCACTTGGAGGAGGCGGACGGCGAACCGGGCAGGTACTGCACGCTGTAACCGGAGAGGTTGTACGGGGCCGTACCGGCGTTCGCGAGCTCGACGAAGTCGTTCGTCAGCGTCGCGCCCGAGTTGCCGCCACCGCCGTACACCTCGGCGACGACAGCGGACGAGGACGGGGCAGCGTGGGCGGCAGGCAGTCCGGTCAGGGCGACGGAAGTGGCGATTCCCGTCGATATGAGAGCGAATGCCGCGGTTCGGCTGCGGGATCGGCTCGGTCTTGCGATCGGCACGAGGTTTCTCCTTCAACGGCCGTCGGCCCGTCGGATTCGGGCCAACGCACAGCGGACCGGCTCAAGTTACGCGCGTAGAAACGGGCACGACAAGAGAGTTCAGGTGAAATCTGGAAGTCGCCGCCTATTGCGGCCGTGCCGCCGGGAGGGGACCGTGCCCGGCGAACTCCCTTTCCGTGAGGGGTGGGTGGGCACGGGTGTGGCGCGTGCGGCGGGCCCGCGTGACGTGTCCTGTGCGGAAACACCCGTGGGGGCACCCCCCTCGACGGGAAAGTGCCCCCACGGTGCGGCGCACGCCGCCGCGATCCACCCTCGTGCTGCGGTCAGGCCCGCGCCGCCGCGACCGCCGCGCCCAGTGCCTCCTTGATGCGCGGCCCGAGCCGGGCGAACCCGAGCTCCTTCATCGCCGCCCGGAGCAGTTCGTCGTCCGTCCGCTCGACGCCGTCCGTGTCGATCCACCGCACCAACGCGGCCAACTCCTCCGGCGCGTAGGCCGTCACGGCCTTCCCCGCCTCGATCGCCGGCCTCGCCGGCCGCACCTGGCCGTCCGCCTCCTCGGCTGCCGCCTCGGGCGCAGGGGCTTCCGCCACCGGCTGCTCGGGCTCCGAAGTCCCCGCGTCGGGCTGCGCGTCCGCCACCGGCTCCGGCTGGGTCACGGCCTCGGGCTCGGGCTCAACGGCGACCTCGGCTGCCGCCGGGGCCACGACCTCGGGCTCCACAGAAGTCACGGACTCCGGCTCGGAGACCGCCGACACCGTGTCGGACTCCGGCTCGGAAAGGGAAGCCTCCCCGGCCTCGGGCTCCGCCTCGACCGCCGGCTCAACCTCGGCCGCCGCGACCACGACCTCGGGCTCAGGCGCCGGCTCGACGTCGGTCTCCGGCTCGGAAACCTTCGCCGCCGCCTCGGGCTCCACAGAAGTCACGGACTCCGGCTCGGAGAGGGACGCCTCCTCAACCTCCGGCTCGGCTTCGACCGCCGCAACCACGACCTCGGGCTCGGCCGCAGCCACGACCTCGGGCTCCACAGAAGTCACCGACTCCGGCTCGGAGGGGGACCCCTCCTCTACCTCCGGCTCCGCCTCGGCCGCCGAATCGATTTCCGCCGTGGGGACCACGACCTCGGGCTCGACCTCGGCCAGGGTCACAGCGTCCGCCTCGGGCTCCGTCGCGGCTTCCGGCTCGGAGACCCCCGCCGGAGCCACAAGCTCCTCCCGCTCATCGGCGACCTCGGGCGCCTCCTCCGGCGCCGCGGTGTCGTCGGCGTCCGCCGGCACCCGGGGCGCGGGGACAGGCGCCGTGCCGGCGGTCGCGGTGTCGCCCAGGAGGGCGGTGAGGGCGGCGGAGTCGGTGCGGCGCTCCGTGAGTTCCGCGACGACGTCGGTGAGGCCGGCCTCCGTGAGGCGGTCCCGGGCGGTACGGAGGGTGGGGAGGCGGAAGAGGGTGCCCTCGTCGGCGGAGAGGCGCTCGAGGAGCTCGGTCAGCTCGTCGAAGGGGAGCGTCTTGAGGTCGCTCTCGGACCGCAGGAGGCGGCCGAGTTCGCCCAGGCCCTCGATGGCGGCCTGCGATGCGCGGGCACCTTCGTCGAGGAAGTCCGCGTCGGCGGGGAGGGCCGGGCGGCCGGGGACCTGGAGGGCCGCCCATTCGGCGCGGTCGGCGGAGGTCGCGGTCAGCGCGGCGTGGAGGGCGTCGCGCCGGGCCCGTCCGGAGGCGAGGGTACGGGCGCGCTTGCCGGGGGCGCGGCGGCGCAGCCAGGACAGTTTGAGGCCGCGTTCGCGCCGCCAGGCGCCGTTCGCGGTGGCGGCGATCAGTTCGTGGAGTTCGTCGTCGGACAGCCCGTACGCCTCGGGGCTCAGCGTCCGCAGTGTGGACCGTACGCGCAGCAGCAGCGCGACGATCCGTTCGGTCTCCTCCACGGTGCCGGGGGCGTCGAAGTCCGTGCCCTCGCCGATGCGGCCGGCAGCCCTGGCGACGGCGGGCAGGTCACGGACGCGCAGTTCCGTGAGAACGGTGGAGGCGGCGCGCGCCTCCTCGGGGCCGCCGATGGTCTCCGCGGCGGCGTACCAGGCGTGGGTGGCGGCGGTCAGCGTGAAACCGCCGAGGTCCGCGTACCCGCGCAGGTCGTCCCGGAGTTCGGGGCTGAGGGAGGCGAGGTCGGCGGAGCTGTGCAAGGAGGGTGCGGTCATATGAGGTCCGGTTCCTGGCAAGTGCGATGGGCGTCGGCAGCGCAAGCGTGGCGGGACGAGCCGCGCGGCGGCGCTCGCGGTGGCCCAACGATACGGGCGCGCTCCGCTCCGGCGCACACGCCCCGTCCGTTACGGAACCCGGGGCCCCGCCCACGCGCCGCGGCCCGGCCGTCCGGCGCGAACTGCCCTCGTACGCCCGACAATGCATGATCCGTCCGCATACGGTCACGACCGCGTCACGGAGTTCGTGGTGACATGCCACCACATGCATCGTCCTGCCAGTTTTGCCCCCACATGCACCACGACTCAGGGGGACGCCATGTCGCCGCCTCAGTACCCGCCGCCGTCCGGACCGCCGCAGCCGGGATGGGCCGCTCCGCCGCCGGCACCGCGGAAGTCCGGCGCGGGGAAGATCGTCGGATTCGGGTGCCTCGGCATCGTGCTGCTGTTCGTCCTCTTCGGGATCGTCGCGGTCGCGGTGAGCGGGGGCAGCAGCGACGACGATCCCAAGCCGGGGGCGAGCAGGGCCTCGGGCGACGCACCGGCGATGAAGGCCGAGGACGGCGTCGCGGAAGCGGAAACGGAACCGGAACCGGCGGGGCCGACGGGCGACGTGACGCTCACCGCCTGCGAGATCGAGCCCTACACCACGTGGCCGAGCGCGAAGCTCACCATCACCAACCGCAGCTCGAAGACGTCGAACTACATGGTGGAGGTCGAGTTCGTCGACGCGAAGGGCACGCGGATCAGCGAGGGCTACGCCGCGACGAACAACCTGCGCCCGGGCCGGACCGCCAAGGAGGAGGCGCAGGGCACGGCGGAGGCCACCGGCAAGGTGACGTGCCGGGTGACCGAGGTGACGCGCTACGCCTCCTGAGGCCACCCGCCTCACCGGCGAGGATCGGCCCCCACCGCCCCTGACGGGCGCTGGGGGCCTCCGCCTCAGTCCAGCTCGCGGACGATCTGCTCGGCGTCGACCTGCTCGGCCTTCTTCGTCCGCGGGTTGGAGACAATGAACTTCTCGGCTCCCGCCTGCCGTTCGATCTTTCCTGTCCCGAAGCTGCCGAAGCCGCTGATCGCGACCCTGTCGCCCACGTGCAGATCCTTGGGGTCCATGGGATTCCCGATCTTCCGAGGTTGGCGCGCTGGGGTGCTGGGTGCGCTCCCGCACGACCCGGCTCTTCGAACGTAAGTCGAACGAGGTGGGCCCGCACCCCGGAGCCTGTGCCTGCCGCGGGAGCCGCCATGCCCGGTACCCGCACGCGGCGTGAGGCACGGCAGTCCCGGCCGGGCGGCATCTGTGTGAACTGACCCGCTTCTCCACCCTCGATCAAGCGGTCGGGAATCAGTGCACGCCCCTTTCCCTGACGCTGCTGGGAGTCGTCCTCAACACCGGAGCAAGCGTCTGGTCTCTCTGGGCCCGACCCATGAAATGCATACCCTGCCGCACTCGAAGCGCCTCTTCGCCCAAATGCCCTCGCAAGCCTGAAATCCGGGCTTGTCGGGCCCAAAGGTCTGGGCTCCGTACGGCGTGATCCGGTAGCGTCACACCCCCCTGGGTAGGCATACGGAGGGAGGTGGGCGCAGTGTCATACGAACCGAAACTGGCGGCGGCACTGTCCGGCGCCACCATCCGCCAACTGGCTCACTGGCGCAATCCCGCTGCCAGCAAGGGCGCCATCCTGATCCCTGAGGTGTCTCGGGCCCGCCCGATCCTGTACTCGTTCCGCGACGTGGTCGCGCTCCGCACCTGCGTGAAGCTGCGACAGGAGACGTCTCTGCAGAAGATCCGCCAGGCGCTGAACACCCTGAGGGAAGATCTGGGGGAGCGGAAGCATCTGTCGTCGTACGTCCTCGTAGCAGAGGGCGACAGCCTCTACCTGGCCGAGTCAGGCGGTGCGGTTGACCTCCTCAGGGGAGGCAACGTGGTGATCCACGAACTTGTGGACGTACTCGCTCCCTTCTATCGCAACGGTCGTTCGATCCCCGACTTGCTGAGGCCGCGTGACCACGTGGCGGTCGACTCGTCCGTCAGGGGCGGCGAGCCCGTCATCGAGGGGACCCGGATCCCTGCCGCGGACGTAGCCGCCCTGGTTCGTGACGGAATCCCGCCCGACCGGATCAACGACTTCTATCCCGGAGTCAGCGCAGCCGCAGCTGAGGACGCGAAGGACTTCAGCGACTACGTCGACAGCTACACCAGTGACAACGGGCCGGGGCAGGCTGCCGCTTGAAGCTGCTGTTGGACGAGAACGTGCCTAGGCCCATGGCCGACATCGTGCGCATTCTCTTGGTCAGGCACGAGGTGCTGCATGTCAACGATCTGCCCGGCTGGTCCGGGACGAAGGACATCCCCCTCTACCCCAAGGCGCAAGCCGCGGGCTTTGAAGCCATCATCACCAACGACAGCAAGCAGATGAAGCGGTCCCCGGAGGTCGTTGCGATCGCCAAGTCAGGCCTGCATCGGATCGAGTACCGGCAGAACAACAAGCATGGCGGCTTGGTTGGCTTGGGAACTTCGATTGCCACTGTCTGCGCCGGCCTCCCGCATGCAATGGACGAGTTGGCCGAAGCGGCTGGGCAGCGCCTTGTCTACCTGACAGGTGTGGACCCGACCAGGGGGAAGCGACTACAGGTGACGAACCCGACACTCGACCCGCCCCGATATTGGCCCGGCGCTCCCGAAGAGGACGTCGCCGACAACCGGCCCGCGCCATCCGTCGTACGCCAACGATCTGCGGAGGAGTCGGCCAACACACCGACCGCTTGACGCACCAACGTCCCCTGAGCCCCAGGGCGCCGGGGAAGGACCGTCACTCGTCACATGCCACCCAGGCTCGATACGCGAGAGCGGCCGGGATCGTCGGCCGAGTACGTCGACCGGCTGCCCGCCCTCGCCGAGGTCCTGCTTCCGACCCCCGGCACTTCTTCCGGGCGTACTCGGCCGGCGAGCCTGGCCGCATGATGACCACCCCCACTGCCAGGAGTGTGCCTACCCGATGAGCGGCGCCGGCCGTGTCCGTGAGCTCAACCTGTACCGCCGGTACTTCGACCTGGTCGCCGCCGGCCGCAAGTCGATCGAGGTCCGGGTGCGGTATCCGCACCTCGCCGACCTCGCTGCCGGAGAGGTGATCCGCTTACGCATCAAGGGCACCGAGGAATCGTGCGACGTGGTCGTGAAGAGGGTCACCGCCTACGACGACTTCGAGGCCCTGCTCGACGCGGAGGGTGCGGCGAACGTCAACCCGACGTCGTCCCGTGACGAGCAGCTGGCCGACATCCGCGCGATCTACCCGCCGGAGAAGGAGGCGCTCGGGGCTCTCGCGATCGAGATGCAGCTGATCGAGACCTGAGCGCTCCGTGCCTCCCGGAGGCGGACGGCCTCGCCCCCCGCTTCGCCCGCGGCGGGGGGCCGATCCCCATGGCGCGAGTGCGTGGCGGATTCCGGACCGTAGCGATCGGGCTCGCACCCCCGGGCCTGCACCGCGTTCCCCGTAGAGGCTCGCGGAGCACGCCCAACAGGTGACGGCAACGTCCGGCGCGGCTCACCCTTGAAGGGGCGGTAATCCGCCGTGTAGGAGGGGATCGTCCGGGGACGTGACGTGATCACAGCATGCGTTCCAACAATTCCCGGGCAATCCGAGGAACCGTTGTCATCCCGGCAGCAAACCACGTATTCACCGTTGAGCAGCCCGGTATCTCAGCCGGGATCGACGCGGGCGATGCCGTCCCTCGTCCCTGAGCAGCCCCATCCGCCAGGCGTGCGTGGTGTACGAACAGGGCTGCACTTAAAGGGTGCGCGCCGACTCGGCCGGACGCATCCTGACGGAGCGCCAACCCCGAGTGCCGCTGAGCGCCGCCACGCGGACCTGTTGCTCGTCACCCACTACGCCCTCCCCTGTAGATAGCTGTCATGCGCACACTTCCCAGGCGGCGGTACGGAGCAATCCGCGGGCACGACAATGGCCGGGTCCGATCCATGCGTGATCTGAGACACAGTCGGCGTGCGCATGCGACAACTGTCGGCACCTCTTCGGGCATCGGCATCACGCTGCGCAGCGCATGATCGATTGCATCTCGGCCGAGCGTGGGCCGAGCCGGCGGTCTCCAAGTCCCGCAGGAAGCCTTGAGGCCCAAGCCGGATGCACTCCGACCTGGGCCTCAGCGGTAGGCCGTGTGGGACTCGAACCCACAACCAATGGATTAAAAGTCCACTGCTCTGCCAATTGAGCTAACGGCCCGCACACCGCAGCATAGCCGGACGGTGGCCGTCGCTCCGAGCGCATTGGGCCTGTTGGACGCGGTCGCCGTCGCGGAGGGGGCGACCGCGGCGTCAGCCGGCGGTGTCGGTGGGGGCGGGGGCGTGGTCGCGGAGGAACCAGTGGCGGGCGGAGACCAGCCACCAGGTGGCGGCGAAGCCGAGGACGACCAGGACGGCGATGGGCGCGTAGTTGAACGTGTCCACCGTGACGGGACTCACCTGGGGCAGCATGAACAGGATCGTGATGAAGCCGACCCAGGCGACGGCGACGATGCCGATGGGCCGGGACCAGCGGCCCAGGTGCCAGGGCCCGCGCTCGAAGGCGTCGCCCTTGTGAAGGCGCAGCAGGGTGGGGATGACGTACGCGATGTAGAGCCCGATGACGGCGATGGACGTCACGGCGGCGTACGCGGTGAGGTTGATCAGGTAGGGCAGCCCGAGGACGAGTGCCCCGGTGGCGGCGAGCCAGACCGCGTTGGTGGGGGTCTTGGTGCGGGGGTTGATGTGCCGCCAGGTCGCGGAGAACGGCAGGGCGCCGTCGCGCGAGAAGGCGTAGATCATGCGGCTGTTGGCGGTGACGGAGGCCATGCCGCAGAAGAGCTGGGCGCCGATGACGACGAGCAGCAGCAGCTTGCCCCCGACGGCGCCGGCGCCGTCGATGAGGATCTGGGCGGGCGGCACGCCGGTGGAGGTGCCGAGGGTGTCGTCGTAGGACTGGATGGCGTACGTGAAGCCGAGCAGCAGCACGAAGCCGGCGATCCACGAGATCCAGATGGAGCGGACGATGCCGCGCGGGCCGGCGGTGGCGGCGTCGTGGGTCTCCTCCGTCATGTGGGCGGAGGCGTCGTAGCCGGTGAAGGTGTACTGCGCCATGAGCAGGCCCAGCAGCACGACGTAGACGCCGCTGCCCCAGCCGGTGTTGTTGACGAAGTGCGTGAAGACGAACGAGGTCGACTGGTGCCGGTCGGGCACGACGGCGAGCACGCCGACGATCAGCGCGACGCCGAGGACGTGCCACCAGACGCTGATGTCGTTGAGCAGCGCGACGATCCGCACGCCGAAGGTGTTGAGCAGCCCGTGCAGCAGCAGGATCGCCGCGAACAGCACGATGGTGTGGCCGGGGGTGCTGGTGAACCCGAACTGCAGGTCCAGGTACGCGTTGAGGAAGCTCGCCGCACCGAAGTCGATGCCCGCGGTCACGGCGACCTGGCCCAGCACGTTGAACCAGCCCGCGAACCACGCCCAGGCGGCGGCGCTGCGCGCCGGGGCGAGCTTGTACGCCCAGTAGTACAGGCCCGCGGAGGTCGGGTAGGTGGAGCAGATCTCGGCCATGGCCAGGCCGACGACCAGGGTCATCAGCCCGACGCCGACCCAGCCCCAGGTGATGACGGCGGGGCCGCCGGTGTTCATGCCGAACGCGTAGAGCGTCAGGCAGCCGGACAGCACCGAGATGATCGTGAAGGAGACCGCGAAGTTGGAGAACGCGGACATGCGGCGGGCCAGCACCTGGGTGTAGCCGAGTTGGGCGAGGCGTTCCTCGTCGGTGACCGGGGCGGTGGGCCCTCTGGTCTCGTCCGATCCTTTTGGAATTGTCATGCCCCGAGCGATTCCCTCGCCGGGGGCACGGCATGCGTCGTCCGCTGGCTGAAATTGACCGTATTCGCCCTGCGGACGACGGGAGCGGAACGGCCTCGTTCCCGTCAGCCGGTGAGCGGCACGGTGACCTGCCGGTCGCGTACCGGCACCAGGCAGCCCTCGGTCTCACTGCACGCGCCGTAGGTGAGGAACACCCGCGCGTCGCGCACGCCCTCGACACGCCGCACCGGGAGCCGGAGCGTGACCTGCCCGTCCCGGTAGACGGGCAGGCGCACGCCGAGGCCTTCCGGGGTCAGCCCGCGCTCCTCGGCGTCGGTGGTCGCCGGGCCCGCCGAGCGCAGCGCGCCTTCGACGCGGATGCGGGTCGGGATGCCGATGCCGTCGATGCCGCCGTCGGGGAGGGCGAGGCTGTAGAGGTGGAACCCGGCCCGCTCCGGCCGCAGGTCGGCGACGACGCGCAGGGCGCCGTCGCCGGACTCCACCCGGACGGTCACGGCGACCCCGCCCTCCGAGAAGCCGCTCGCGGCGGGCGCCGCGGGGCCGTCGCCGTCCCGTGCGCAGCCGGTGAGCGCGAACACCGCGGCGGCCGCGAGCGCGACGGCCCCGCGCCGTGCCGTCCCGCGCGTCTCGCCTATGCCCATCGCTGGAGGAACGCGCCGACCTGGGCCCCCGACATCGTGCGGGCGTTGGAGAACTCGCCCTCGTTCGTGGCCACCTTGATCCGGCCCGAGGCGGGATCGAGCACGACCAGCGCCGGGATGCCGCTGCCCTCCAGGTCCACGTAACGCGCGGCCACATCGAGATTGCGGTCGAACTCCCCGACGTCCACGGTGACCACGTGGTACTTCGCCAGCAGGGCGGCCGGGCCCGGCTCCTGGAAGCGCTTGCCCAGTACGACGCAGTCCAGGCACCAGTCGGCGCCGAAGTCGATCAGCACGGGACGGCCGTCCTTCTTCGCCGCCGTACGGGCGGCCGCGATGTCCGCGGCCGCGTCGCGACTCGGGTCGTAGCCGTGCCCGGCGGCCTTCTCCGGGGCCGTGGAGGCCGACGGAGCGGCCGCATTCGTGACCAGGGCCGGGGCCGCCGCGCCGGACGGCGCCGCCGTCCCGGCACACCCGGTGAGCGCCAGCAGGGCGGCGCCCACCACCACGTTCCTCATGCTCTCTCCCATCAGAGGATGGCCTTGTAGCCCTTCCAGCCGGTCGCGATCTTCACGCGCCCGCCGAAGGTGCCCTTGCCGTTGCCGCCGTAGCGGTAGAGGACGCCCGCGGTGTCCCGGACGACCAGGTCGGCCTTGCCGTCGCCCGTGATGTCGCCGACGCCGACGACCGCGTTGTACGCGGCGCCCCAGTTCCTGGCCAGCAGGACACGGGGCTTGAAGTGCCCCTTGCCGTCGCCGGAGAAGCGCCACAACTCGTTCGACGTGTCCTGCGCCAGCAGGTCCCCGAACCCGTCGCCGTTCAGATCACCCACGCCGACAAGCTTCTTGAAGACGGTCCACCTCGAAGCGATCTTGACCCGCGAGGCCAGCGTGCCCGTGCCGGTCGCCTTGTAGAGGTAGACATCGCCGGTGGAGGACTGACGTCCGATCAGGTCGGGCCGCCCGTCGCCGCTGATGTCACCGGGGTAGGTCAGCACGTTGTACTGCTGGAAACCGGTGCCGAGCGCGGTGTACGGCGTCGACGGCGTCAGCGCCTTGCCGCAGGCCGGCTTGTACCCCCGCAGGCTCCCGTTGCCGAGCCGCACCAGCACGTCGTTGCACCGGTCACCGCTCAGGTCGCCGAACGGCACCGCGGTGACCGAGGTGGCCCACCCGCCACCCGACAGGGAGCCCGAGAACGTGCCCGCACCGCCCTGGTGGAAGGCCAGGGTCCCCGAGGAACTCTGCGTCAGCAGGTCCCCGAACCCGTCACCGCCCGCGAAATCCCGTCGCACAGCCGCTCCACCACTCAGCTTCACGCTCCCGGAGTTCGTCAGCACGGCGCCGGTGCCATCGGCAGGGCCGGCGGTGAGCGTCCAGGTGTATGCACCATTGGCCAGGAGGGCGCCGCTGGAACTCCGGCCGTCCCAGGTCGCGCTGATCGTGGATCGGGCAGCGCCGCCGCTCAGCGTCCGCACGACAGCGCCGGTCGCCTTGTGCTTGAGCACCAGCTTCCACGAGGCGGCGGGCTTCGACAGCCACCACTTGCCGCGCCAGTCCACGGGAGAGGAGTCGGTATCCACGGTTGTCCCGACCTGCGAGTCCGGCACGCTCAATGCGGAGGTGGGCACGCCGGCATTGAGGACATGAACGTTTTGAGCGGCGTCCGAATACGCGACGTAGCCGGTGTACGGGTCCACCGACCACGCCGTGCCGCTCTGCTCGGCGAGCCGTCGCTTCACAACGGTTCCGCTGTGGAAGTCGTACAGCGTCAAGCCACCGGCCAGGTCCCGGTTCACGACGAATCCGTCGCCGAATCGCAGGGCTCCGTCGGTCCGGGGAAGCGCGATCTGCTTTTTCGTCAGGGTGTCGTAGACAGCTGACGTGACTTTTTCCCATTCGGTACAGGACCAGTTGACCCAGTGGCTCACCGCATTCACGATCGCGGAACCGGTGCAGCCGGTCATCGGGAAGGACATGATCCGTGCCCCGGACCGAACGTCCTGGGCGTTGACACCGGTGGTGCCCGTCGGCGTCCACAGGGTGTGTCCCCATAGAGCCCAAGGTGACTGCGGCAGCTTGCGTACGACTCGGCCGGTGTCGATGTCCGTGAAGTTGTAGTTGTTGATGCCGTTCCAAAACCCGACGACCGCCGTGCGGCCCGAAGCGGCCCGGAGCGCCACGTTCTCGATACCGGAGAAGCCCGTAGCGTACTCGGTCACCGCGCTCGCCGGCCCGTCGTTCATGACGTAGAGACTCTGCGCGGTGCCGACGGACGCTACGCCCGTGTACACGATCCGCCCGTCACCGGTGGCCTTGATCGGCGGGCACTCCGCGGTGCAGTTGTCGTGAACGCGCGTCATGGGGGCCACTTGCTGCCGCGCGCCGTACTGCACCTGTGAGATGCCGCTCAGATCACGGCCGTAGAAGGTGGTGTGGCCATTGCCGGTCTCCAACGTGACGAGTCGGCCGTTGGCCACCGTGAGCTCCGCGACGGCCATGGGCACGGGCGGCAGCTCGACGATGCGCGCGACCTGTGGATGCCCGTCGGCATCGGCGGTGATTTTCCCGATCCCGTAGTCGGTTGCGGACTCGCCGCCCGCGAAGACCAGACCACCGTCCGAAGCCGAGACCACCTCCTCGGACGCACGGGTGGCCAGAGTGCGCTCAGCGGAGCCGTCGAAGGGTACGGCGGACAACCGCCATACGGCCCTGGCCGAATCCGCCTCGCCGTATTCCGGCACGTGGCGTGCCACGACAAGGGCGTCGCCCACCGCGCCTACAACCCTCACGTCGCTGGGCACCGCGACAGTGTGAGCGGGAGCGTCCCAGTTCCCGTGCGCGTAGAGCGTCACCGTGCCGGGCCTTTGTGTCAGGACGTACTGCGCAGTGACTATCGAGTTCAGGTTGGCGACTCCCTTGGGAAGCATGACCGTCTCCCCATCGGTCAGATCGACCCAGGCGTAGGCGGCCGTGGAGGCGCCGGGGAGGTCGACGTACAACAGGAATCCGTCACTGGATCCGTCCGGGTAGGAAGGAAGGACCGAACCCTCCGGCAGCCCAGTGACCGGGACGTCCACGGTGGTGCCGTGGGCGTCGTGCAGAAGGTGCAGTCCGACGCGCTGGTCACCAGTCCCTTGGCCGGTGAGGACCGTTCGCCCGTAGCTCTGCATGTAGGTCTGCCCCGTGGGCACGGTGACGTTGTCCACAGTGCCGTTCACCATGTCCCTCAGGACGACCTGGCGCTTGTACTCCAGGGCGACGACGTCAGAGACGCCATAGGTGCCCGCTGTGGCCGGACCGTGGCGTCCCGGGTCGTCCAGCTTCTCGCGGGTACCGTCGTTACGGGTCCAGAACAAGGCCCCGCCCGGAACGTCGGACCGGTACTCCAGGAAACCGGAGGCGCCTGCGCTCTGCAGGAACGCCGCCCGCGGCATCGTACGAGGCACGGCCGGGATCACCGTCTCCTGCGGCGTCGCCGCCCGGGCCGGAGTCTGAGGCGGACCGAAGCCCACGGCAACCGCACACGACAGGACTGCGGTCATGGCGGCGATACGGACGAGGGCACGTCTGGCCACCCGTTCCTCCTGAAAGTCACGAAGAAGCGCAGCGGCACAGCGGTCACTGGTGTCGCGGCGTCCGGCGCCGCGGAATCCCCCAAGCCCCCCGGCTTGTACCCCCCACGCAATTAGCACGGACCTTAACAGCCGCCTCGCAGACCCCGGAAGCCGCGGGGGTACGCGAAGGGGCCCGGCAGGTGGTGTTCACCTGCCGGGCCCCTTCGTTCAGGCTGGGCGAAAAGCGTCAGCCGTTGCGCTTCCAGCGCGGCTTGTCGTCACGGCGGCCGAAGGAGCCGGTGCCCGTCCCGGTGCCGGTGGTGCCGGGGCGGTGGTCGTCACGACGACCGTACGGGCGGCGGTCGTTGTTGTCGCGGTCGCGGCCGAAGGACGACGGGCGGTCGTCACGGCGGTCGCGGTTGAACGGACGGTCGTAGGAGCGGGCCGCCGGGCGGTCGTCGCGGTTGCCGTACGACGGACGGTCGTCACGGCGCTCGTAGGACGGACGAGCCGGACGGTCGTCGCGGCGGTCACGGCTGTTGTACGACGGGCGGTCGTCACGGCGCTCGCGGTTGCCGTACGACGGGCGGTCGTCACGGCGCTCGCGGTTGCCGTACGACGGGCGGTCGTCACGGCGGTCGCGGTTGCCGTAGGACGGACGGTCGTCGCGACGGTCGTGGGACGGACGGGCCGGACGGTCGTCGCGGCGGTCACGGTTGCCGTACGACGGGCGGTCGTCACGGCGCTCGTAGCCTCCCCGGTCCCGGTCGCCGCGGTCACGGTCGCGGTTGCCGTACGACGGACGGTCGTCGCGGCGGCGCTCGTAGTTGCCCCGGTCGTCGCGGCGCTGGAAGGTGCGCTGCTCGGCCGGCTCCGCGGGGGCCTCGGCCTGCGCCGGGACCGCGGCGGCAGCGGCGGCGACCGCCTCGGCGGCCTCGGCCTGCGCGGCGGCGACGGCGGCCTCGGGGTCGTCACCGCGTTCGCGGGCGGCGCGGGCGGTGAGGCGGTCGGCCTCGTCGCGCAGTTCGGAGGCCCGACGCTGCGCGCGCTCCAGGGACTTGGTGAGGTCGGCGACTTCGCGCTCGGCCTGCTGCGCGGCGTTGCCGGCCGCGTCGGCCTGGACCTCGGTCAGCGAACGCGCGCCGGTGATCTTGGCGACGTCCTCGTCGAACGCGCCGGCGCCGCCGACGATGTGGCGCGAGGCGTCGACGCCCGCGTCCTCCATCAGCCGGAAGATCTGCTTGCGCTGGTGCGGCAGGGCCAGGGAGACGACCGTGCCGGACTCGCCCGCGCGGGCGGTGCGGCCCGAGCGGTGCAGGTAGTCCTTGTGGTCGGCGGCCGGGTCCACGTTCAGCACCAGGCCGATGCCGTCGACGTGGATGCCGCGCGCCGCGACGTCCGTGGCGACCAGGACGTTGACGTAACCGTCCTTGAAGTCGGCCAGGGTGCGGGTGCGCGCGCCCTGGGTCATGCCGCCGTGCAGGGCGTCGGCCTTGACGCCCGCCTCGCGCAGCTGCTCGGCGACGCGGTCGGCGCCCATCTGGGTGCGGACGAAGATGATGGTGCGGCCCTTTCGGGCGGCGATCGCCGCGGTGACCGGCGCCTTGTCCTTGGGCTTCACGATCAGCACGTGGTGGGTCATGGTGGTGACCGCGCCCGCCGAGGGGTCGACCTCGTGCGTGACCGGGTTCTTCAGGTAGCGCTTGACCAGCGTGTCGATCTCGTTCTCCAGCGTGGCGGAGAACAGCAGCCGCTGGCCGCCCTGGGGAACCAGGTCGAGGATCTCGGTGACCTCGGGCAGGAAGCCCATGTCGGCCATCTGGTCGGCCTCGTCGAGGACGGCGATCTGCACCTGGTCCAGCGAGCACGCGCCGCGGTCGATCAGGTCCCGCAGCCGGCCCGGGGTGGCGACGAGGATGTCGACGCCGCGCTCCAGCGCGTAGATCTGGTTCTGCATCGACGTACCGCCGCAGACGACCTTCATCTTCAGGCCGAGGACGTCGCCGTACGGCTGGAGGGCGTCGGCGACCTGCATCGCCAGCTCGCGGGTCGGGGTGAGGATCACACCGCGCGGACGCTTGCGGTCGGTGTGGCCGCCGGAGAGCTGCGTGAGCAGCGGCAGGCCGAAGGAGAGCGTCTTGCCGGAGCCGGTGCGGCCTCGGCCGAGGATGTCCTTGCCGGCCAGGGCGTCCGGGATGGTCGCGGCCTGGATCGGGAAGGGGGTGGTGACACCGTTCTGCGCCAGCTTGCGGACGATGGCCTCGGGCAGGCCCAGGTCGCCGAAGGTGACCTCGGGAGCGGTCTGCTCCTCGGTGACGGCCGCGTCAGCGGTGCTGACGGCGTCAGCGGTGTCGCTGTCGTTGGTGTCGAAGGGCATGGCGGAACGGTCGGCAGTGTCAATAGACATGCTGAAGCTAAAACCTCTCGGAGATTTCGGCACGCGCCAGCTCCGGAGGTTGCTTACAACCGCCTCTATGCGGTCAGCCACAGGAGAAAAGGAACGCGCCAACGCGGCGCGTCTCGGTTCGGCGCCGGGCAAGGGGATCAAACGATCTGCCAGCATACGCATAGAAGACCGCTTTGGCCAATTCGGTCCTGGACGCCTCAGACAGCCCCGTTCGCGGAGGGCGCGCTGGAGGGCGACGGTTCGGGCGAGGGGCCGCCGGAGGGCGGCGCCGAGGACTCGCCGCCGGGCGACGACGAGGTCGAGGGCCGTTCGGTCGGGGACGCCGGCGTGGAGGGCCGGGGCGAGGACGACGGCCGCCCCGAGGGCTTGCCGCTGTGCGGGCCGCCAGGGCCCTGCGTCGGCCCCGGCACGGACTCCTGCGCGGTCGCCGACGGGGATCCCGAGGCCGACGGGGAGTGCCCCGGCCGTCCCGGCCGGCCCACGGGGGCGCCCGGAACGGCGGCGGGCAGGCCCAGACCGCCGTCCGAGCCGGTGCCGCCCGCCCCGCCGTCCTCACCGGCGATCCCGGAGGAGACCCCGTCGGGCTTGGCGTCGCTGCCCGTGCCGCCGACGGTCATGCAGCCGGTCAGGGACCCCAGGGCGAGTACGGGGAGAAGCAGTACGGCCGCCGTGCGCGCGCGGGCTGTGGCAGGGGTCACGGGAGCACCTCGGAAGGTCTGAGGAGAGTGGAGGGACATCTAAGGAGGCTCCGGAGGCAGTCGCCCGACGGAGCGGGTTCCGCGCTGCCCAACGGGCCCGCGGCCCCTGGGGACACGCACACGGCCGCACGCCCCCCGGCCGGCCCTCCCGCCGCGGCGCCCGGACACCGTCCTGGGCAGGGGCGCGACCCGCCGCGCACGCCGGGGCGGCCGGGACGTTCGCCCGCTCCGGGGCGGGGCTGTCGCGGCCCACCGCGGCGGGCCTTCCCGGGGGCGGCGTTCCTGGTGAACGCGGCCGGCTGCGCGGCGCTCGGCGTGCAGCGACTGCCGGCCACGTCGCCGTCCCGCCACGCGGAGAGGGCGTGACGCAGGTCACCGCTCTCCGGCCGCGGCCGTGCGCGGCACCGACCGAAGGGACCGCGGATGAACTGACTGCTCGTCGCGATCGGGGCCGCGATCGGCGCACTCCTGCGTCATCTGACGGACCGTGCGGTCCAGGCGCGGCACGAATCCCGGGCGCGGTCACCGGCGGTCCCCCGCACGGGTACCGCGGGCTGCCCTGCGTGGGGCCGTGGCGGGTCCGCTCGGGCTGGTCGCGCCGTTCCCCGCGCCCCTGGGGCGGCATGTCGCCGCCGGGGCGTCCGCGCGGCTCCGACTCCGACTCGGCACCGGATTGTGCGGCGCGCCGACCAGGGTCGGGCGCGGTCGCGCCTTCGCGGGGTGCCGCGCCCGTGTGATCCGATCCGCGTCGGACACTGCCCGATCGACCGGCCGTCCCGGACAATGGGCGGTGTGCTGGAGATGTCGCGCGAAGCGTTCGAGGAACTGGTCAGCGACGCGCTGGACCGGATCCCCCCCGAGCTGGCCCGGGTCATGGACAACGTGGCGGTGTTCGTCGAGGACGAACCCGACCCGGCCGACCCCGAACTGCTCGGCCTGTACGAGGGAACTCCGCTGACCGAGCGCGGCGAGTGGTACGCCGGGGTGCTGCCGGACCGCATCACGATCTACCGGGGTCCGACACTGCGGCTGTGCTCCACCGCGGAGGAGATCGTGGAGGAGGTCGCCACGACCGTCGTCCACGAAGTGGCGCACCACTTCGGCATCGAGGAGGAGCGCCTCCACGAGCTGGGCTGGGGCTGACGGCATACGCCGGGGAGGAGAAGGGCATACGTCGGCAATGCTCCGAGATCTGCCGCACCGCGTCCGGTCCGCGCTGCGCCGTACCCTTCGGCGCTCCTCCCCCTCGGTCTCTCCCCGCACCGGTCCCGCCGCCCCCGCCGTCCCCGAGCTCGGCGCGCCGCGCCGTCCCTGGCTCACCGCGCTCGCGCTGGTCGCCGTCACCCTGATCGGCGGCTGGCTCGGGCTGGTGGTGCTGGGGAGCATCAAGGAACCGGTGGGGCCGATGAACACCCGGATGTCCCTGCACCCGTCGTGGACCGGGGACACCAGGGTGAACGTGGCGCCGCTGGGCGCCCTTCAGCTGGACAGCCACGACGGGCCGCTGCGGCTGGTGGTGGACGTCGACACCCTCGACCCCGAGCGCGCCCAGGCCCTGGTCCGGCACCCGGAGCGGCTGAGCGGGCTCCAGGACGAGATCGCCACGGACGTGCGGAACAGCACCGTGCAGCTCGCGCTGCGCACAACGCTGGCCGTGCTGACCGGCGCCACCGCCCTGGGCCTGGCCGTCTACCGCACACCGCGCAGGGCGCTGGCCGCCGGCGGTCTGTCGCTGGCGGTGCTGGCGGCCTGCGCGGGCACGGCGTACGGGACGTGGAACCCGCGCAGCGTCCTGGAGCCCAAGTTCTCCGGGCTGCTGAGCAGCGCGCCGTCCGTGGTCGGCAACGCCCGCAGCATCGTCAGCGACTTCGACGTCTACCAGCAGGAGCTGGCACGCCTGGTCACCAACATGACCCGGCTGTACGACGCGACCTCCACGCTGCCCGCGTACAGCCCCGACCCGTCGACCCTGCGGGTGCTGCACGTCTCGGACATCCACCTCAACCCGGCGGCCTGGCAGATCATCCAGTCCGTCGTCGCCGAGTACCGGATCGACGTCATCATCGACACCGGCGATCTGATGGACCACGGCACCACCGCCGAGAACGGCTTCACCTCCGCGATCCCGGACCTGGGCGCGCCCTATGTCTTCGTGCGCGGCAACCACGACTCCATGGACAGCCAGCGCGCGGTGGCGGCGCGCAAGGGGGCCGTCGTGGTGGACAACGGGGAGTCGGCGGTCGTGAAGGGGCTGCGGATCGCCGGTATCGGCGACCCGCAGTTCACCCCCGACCGCTCGGTCGAGGCGGCGGGCGACGCGGCGGAACGCCGGGCCGGGCAGCGGCTGGCCGACTCCATCCGGCGGCAGGACGCGGCCGGCCGGACGGTCGACATCGCCATCGCCCACAACCCCATCGCGGCCGCCCAGGCGGACGGCACCGTCCCGCTGATCCTGGCCGGGCACACCCATCAGCGCGACGTCAGCGTCCTGCAGCACGGCAGCCGCCTGATGGTGCAGGGCACGACGGGCGGCGGCGGGCTGCGCGCCGTGGAGGGCGACACGCCGCAGAAGGTGGAGGCGTCGGTGCTCTACCTGGACCGCGACACCCACGCCCTGCAGGCCTGGGACGAGATCACGCTGGGCGGTCTGGGGCAGTCGACGGCCGAGGTCTCCCGCCATCTGCCGGAGGAGGTGACGCCGGGGCGGGAACCGTCCCCCGCGGTCCGCCCGACGGGCGCGGGCTAAAGCGTTTTGGCGATCCCCCGCTGCATCCCATATGCTTCTCACGTCCCCGACGGCCGAAACACCGCCCGGCGGGCCATCAGCCCTCATCGTCTAGTGGCCCAGGACGCCGCCCTTTCAAGGCGGTAGCACGGGTTCGAATCCCGTTGGGGGCACGCACTGACCTGTGCGAGACTGTGTCTCGCACAGAGAAGCGCAAAGCAAGGTCCTGTGGAGCAGTTTGGAGTGCTCGCCACCCTGTCAAGGTGGAGGCCGCGGGTTCAAATCCCGTCAGGACCGCGCTGGCTGGGTAGCTCAGTTGGTACGAGCGATCGCCTGAAAAGCGATAGGTCGCCGGTTCGACCCCGGCCCCAGCCACAGCAGCCCGCAAGGGCAGGAACCCCCGCCGAGATTCCTCGGCGGGGGTTCTGCGTTGTGTCCATGGCACCGGCGCCGCGGCGCGCGAGGTCAGCCGACCGGGAAGAGCGGCCAGCCGGCCATGAGCCCGCCGTCCAGGGTGAGGGTCTGCCCGGTGATGTACGAGGCCTTGTCGGAGCCGAGGAACACCACGGCGTCCGCGATCTCCTCCGGGGTGCCCGGGCGGTGCAGCGGCAGGATGGAGTCCACCGCCTGGCGGAACGCGTCCGAGGCGGTGACCCGCTCGTACATGGCGGTGCGGGTGAAGCCGGGAGCCACCGCGTTCACCCGGATGCCGTGCAGCGCGCCCTCGATGGCCGCCACCTTGGTGATGCCGATGACGGCGTGCTTGCTGGCCACGTACAGGGAGGCGCCCGGGAAGCCCATCTGGCCGTAGGTGGAGCTGATGTTGACGATGCTGCCGCCGCCGCCCTGCTTCATGGCGCGGAACTCGTGCTTCATGCTCAGCACCGTGCCGCGCACATTGGTGTCGAAGACGTCGTCGTACTCCTTGTCGGTGATGTCCTCGACGCCGCCGGGGGTGCCCTCGGTGCCGGCGTTGTTGAAGGCGACGTCGATCTTCCCGTACGTCTGCACGGCGTGCTCCATCAGCCGCTGCACCTCGGCCTCCAGGCGCACATCGGTCCTGACGAACTCCGCCCGGCCGCCGAGCGCGCCCAGCTCCCCGGCGAGCTGCTCGCCGGCCTCCTGGTGGCGGCCGGAGACCACGACGTTCGCGCCCTGGCGCGCGTAGGCCTCCGCGGCGGCACGGCCGATGCCGGTGAGCGCGCCGGTGATCACAACGGTGGGAGCGGCCATGGTGGGGTCCTTCCTGCGGACGTGCCGGGTCGTGGATCACGCGCGCGGAGCCCCGGTCCGCGGGAGAGCGAGGCGGTACGGTCCGCTTCCCGGGGGGACTCCGCTCCTCGATCGTCTCCCTGGTCCGGGGATGCCGCATGTCGCGGCCCGCCCCCCGGGGGCACCCGCGCATCGCACAGGTGTCGCGCGCCGGGGGTGCGTGACCTAAATGGGTTCGCCCGCGGGCCGCACCGAATGCGATGCTGGAACGCGTATGTCTACGCAGCCCCCCACCCCCGCATTCGCCGAGCTCGGCACCCGGCTGACCGAGCTGACCCTGCGCGACGCGCAGCGCCTCGGCCGCCGTCTGGACGGCGCACGCCGTATTCGCAAGCCGGAGGCCCGGACCGCGGTGCTGGCGGAGATCGGGGCCGAGATCGACAAGGCCTCGCTCAAGGTCGAGGCACGGCGCACGGCCATACCCGCGATCTCGTACCCGGAGCAGTTGCCGGTCAGCCGGAAGAAGGACGAGATCCTCGAGGCGATCCGGGACCACCAGGTCGTGATCGTCGCGGGCGAGACCGGTTCCGGCAAGACGACCCAGATCCCGAAGATCTGCCTGGAGCTGGGCCGCGGCGTGCGCGGCCTGATCGGCCACACCCAGCCCCGCCGGATCGCGGCCCGCACGGTCGCCGAGCGCGTCGCGGAGGAGTTGCGCACCCCGCTGGGCGAGGCGGTCGGCTGGAAGGTCCGCTTCACCGACCAGGTCGGCGACAGCACGCTGGTCAAGCTGATGACGGACGGCATCATGCTCGCCGAGATCCAGACGGACCGGGAGCTGCTGCAGTACGACACGATCATCATCGACGAGGCGCACGAGCGCAGCCTCAACATCGACTTCATCCTGGGCTATCTCGCCCAGCTGCTGCCCCGCCGCCCCGACCTCAAGGTCGTGATCACCTCCGCGACGATCGACCCGGAGCGCTTCTCGCGGCACTTCGGCGACGCCCCGATCGTGGAGGTCAGCGGGCGCACGTACCCGGTCGAGGTGCGCTACCGGCCGCTTCTGGCGGAAGAGGCCGACAACGACGACCGCGACCAGGTCACCGCGATCTGCGACGCGGTCGACGAGCTCCAGGCCGAGGGCCCCGGCGACATCCTGGTCTTCCTCTCCGGCGAGCGGGAGATCCGCGACACCGCCGACGCCCTCAACAAGCGGCAGCTGCGGTTCACCGAGGTGCTGCCGCTGTACGCGCGGCTGTCCTCCGCCGAGCAGCACCGGGTCTTCCAGCGCGGTACGGGCCGCCGCATCGTGCTGGCCACCAACGTCGCGGAGACCTCGCTCACCGTCCCCGGCATCCGCTACGTGATCGACACGGGCATCGCCCGCATCTCCCGCTACAGCCACCGCACCAAGGTGCAGCGGCTGCCGATCGAGCCGATCAGCCAGGCCAGCGCCAACCAGCGCAAGGGCCGCTGCGGCCGGCTCGCGGACGGCATCTGCGTACGGCTGTACTCCGAGGACGACTTCCTGTCCCGCCCGGAGTTCACCGACGCCGAGATCCTGCGCACCAACCTGGCCTCCGTCATCCTCCAGATGACCGCCGCTGGCCTCGGCGACATCGCCCGCTTCCCCTTCATCGACCCGCCGGACGCCCGGAACATCAAGGACGGCGTCCAGCTGCTCCAGGAACTGGGCGCGCTGGACGGCCAGAAGCTCACCCAGACCGGCCGCAAGCTCTCCCAGCTGCCGGTGGACCCGCGGCTGGCCCGGATGGTGCTGGAGGCGGAGCGCAACGGCGTGGTCCGCGAGGTCATGGTGATCGCGGCCGCCCTGTCGATCCAGGACCCGCGCGAGCGCCCCCAGGACAAGCAGCAGCAGGCGGACGAGAAGCACCGCCGGTTCGCGGACGAGACCAGCGACTTCATGGCGCTGCTCAACCTGTGGCGTTACGTCCGCGAGCAGCAGAAGGCGCTGTCGTCCTCCGCCTTCCGCCGGATGTGCCGCTCGGAGTTCCTCAACTACCTGCGCATCCGCGAGTGGCAGGACATCTACAGCCAGCTGCGCACGGTCGCCAAGACGATGGGCATCCACCTCGCCGAGGGCGACCACGAGGTCAACGCCCAGCATGTGCACCAGTCTCTGCTGGCCGGCTTGCTGTCGCACATCGGCCTGAAGGACACCGACAGCAAGAACGAGTTCCTGGGGGCCCGCAGCGCCAAGTTCGCGGTCTTCCCCGGCTCGTCGCTCTTCAAGAAGCCGCCGCGCTGGATCATGTCCGCCGAGCTGGTGGAGACCTCGCGGCTGTGGGCGCGGGTCAACGCCCGCATCGAGCCGGAGTGGATCGAGCCGCTCGCCCAGCACCTGGTGAAACGGTCCTACAGCGAGCCGCACTGGGAGAAGGACCAGGCCGCGGTCATGGCGCTGGAGAAGGTGACGCTGTACGGCGTGCCGATCGTCGCCGACCGCAAGGTCAACTACGGGAAGATCGACCCGGAGACCAGCCGCGAGCTGTTCATCCGCAACGCGCTGGTCGAGGGCGACTGGCGGACCCACCACCAGTTCTTCCACGACAACCGCAAACTGCTCGCGGAGGTCGAGGAGCTGGAGCACCGGGCGCGGCGCCGCGACATCCTCGTGGACGACGAGACGCTCTTCGACTTCTACGACCGCGTGGTGCCCGAACATGTCGTCTCCGGGGCGCACTTCGACTCCTGGTGGAAGCATGAGCGCCGCGAGAAGCCGGAGCTGCTCACCTTCGAGCACTCCATGCTCATCAACGAGAACGCCGAGGCCGTCACCAAGGACGACTACCCCGACTCGTGGCGCCAGGGGAAGCTCAAGCTGCGGGTGACGTACCAGTTCGAGCCCGGCGCCGACGCGGACGGCGTGACCGTCCACGTCCCGCTGCAGGTGCTCAACCAGATCACCCCGGACGGCTTCGACTGGCAGATCCCGGGCCTGCGCGAGGAGGTCGTCACCGAGCTCATCCGCTCGCTGCCCAAGGCGATCCGCCGGCACTACGTACCGGCGCCGAACTACGCGAAGGCGTTCCTGGACCGTGTCGTACCGGTGCAGGACCCTCTCCCGGAGACGCTGGCGCGGGAGTTGCAGCGCATGGTGGGCGTGCCGGTCACGGCCGAGGACTTCGACCTCGCCAAGGTGCCCGACCATCTGAAGATCACCTTCCGGGTGACCGACGAGCGGCGCCGCAAACTGGCCGAGGACAAGGACCTGGAGGCGCTCAAGCTCAGCCTCCGGCCGAAGACCAAGGCCGCTATCAGCAAGGCCTTCGACGCGGCGGGCTCCATCGGCATCGAGCGGCGCACGGGTCTGAAGCAGTGGACCGTGGGCACCCTGCCGCGCACCTTCGAGACCCGGCGGGCCGGGCAGCCGGTCAAGGCGTACCCGGCGCTGGTGGACGAGGGCGAGAGCGTGGGTGTGCAGCTCTTCGACACCGAGGCCGAGCAGGCCGAGGCGATGTGGCGCGGCACCCGCCGGCTGATCCTGCTGAACGTGCCCGCCAACCCGGCGAAGTTCGTCGCGGACCGGCTGTCCAACCAGGACAAGCTCGCCCTGTCGCGCAGCCCGCACGGCTCGGTGGCCGCCCTCTTCGACGACTGCGTGACCGCCGCCGCCGACCGGCTCATCGCCGACAACGGCGGACCGGTCTGGGACGAGGAGTCCTTCCGCAAGCTCTACGACTCCGTGCGCGCGGAGCTGGTCGAGCTGACCATCAAGGCGGTGGGGCAGGTCCGGCAGGTGCTGGCCGCCTGGCAGGCCTGTGAGCGCCGTCTGAAGGCCACCCAGAGCCTGGCGCTGGTCGCCAACCTCGCGGACGTCAAGGAGCAGCTGGCGGCCCTGGTGCACCCCGGCTTCGTGACCGGCACGGGGGTGCGCCGGCTGCCGGACCTGATGCGCTACCTGGTCGCGGTGGACCGGCGGCTGCAGCAGATGCCCAGCGGCGCCCAGCGCGACACCACGCGCATGGAGAAGGTCCGGGAGATCCAGGCCGAGTACGCCGAGCTGCTCGCCGCGCGGCCGGCCGGGCGTCCCGTCCCCGATCGGGTGAGCGACATCCGCTGGATGATCGAGGAGCTGCGGGTGAGCTACTTCGCGCACGCCCTCGGCACCGCGTTCCCGGTCTCCGACAAGCGCATCTTCAAGGCGCTGGACGAGGCCTGGGGCTGACCCCCGGGGGACCCCGGCGGTCCGCTCGCAGGCCGCCCGGTATCCGGTTCGCTTTCACCCTCTGACCTGCTGTACAGTCATCCTCGTCGCCAGGAAAGAGGGCGGCGAAACCTGGTCCTGTGGAGCAGTTTGGAGTGCTCGCCACCCTGTCAAGGTGGAGGCCGCGGGTTCAAATCCCGTCAGGACCGCAGTAAAGGAAGGCCCGGATCCCCTGGATCCGGGCCTTCTTGCGTGGTACGTCTGGCTCATGGCCTCAGCCGGCGACGGACGGCCGCCGGGCGGGTCGGCGGACGGCCGACGGCATCCGGCTCCACCGTCCGGTCCTCCACGGGCGGTTGGGGCCGCCACCGACCCGCCGGGGCCGCCGGGGACCGCCTGCCGGGTCCGGCGGCCGCACAACGCACACCGCACGACGTGCGGAACGTCACTACCGCACCGGGAACATCCGGGGCAAGGCCTGGGCATGTGACGGGAGTCACGTCAAAAGTTCCGACTCTGGGGGAACTTGAGGGCTCCTGGGGAACCGTCAATTTAATATGTGCAATTGCACCGTGCCCATGAGCCTCACGTCTGCACAAGACGGACACATGAGGCGCACAAAAAAGATCGCACCGGAGCCGGCGGACTCCGGTGCGATCTGAGTTCCCTTGGGCTTCCCCGATGGGGGCAGGGAGCCGTTGGAGCGGACGTTTCGGCAGGTTGGGGGCCCTGCACGAGCGCCCGTTGGATCAGGTCAGGCCTCGCTGCGCTGCTGCGGAATGCCCGCCAGCAGTGCACGGACCTCCGCCTCGCGGTAGCGGCGATGCCCGCCGAGCGTGCGGATGGACGTGAGCTTGCCAGCCTTGGCCCAGCGCGTGACCGTCTTCGGGTCCACGCGGAACATCGTGGCGACCTCAGCGGGGGTCAGCAGCGGCTCGGCATCAGGGGTGCGAGCGGTCATGAGCGGCCTCCTCGAGAGAACCGAACCAACACGGTTCTTTCCTCTAAATTCTGCACCTTGACCCGCGTTGCCCGAAATGGCGGACGCGGGCCGAGTCGGTAATAGGACGAACGGCTTGTCCTCGGCACTACAACTACACCATCTGTCCAGCCGTGTCGGCCAAACCGATGGATTTGCCCTCCGAGGTGTCTAAGCTCGACGGAAGCCGATGGACCGGGCCATAACGGACAGTCACACCTGAGTGACGATCAGTCACAGCCAACCCACGAGCAACAGCCCCACCTCAAGGGATGCAATACCGGACATTCCGCCCAAGCAGACGGAATAAGGTCCTTACGGACCCGATGTCCCATATTGTCATGGGGGGTAGGGATGAGGGCAAGCCCCCCAAAGGTGCTTTACGTCACCCTTAGGCCAAAGGTACCGGTCGACCGTACTCGGGACCAAGGTCCCCCGGCCACAGGACTTCCGACGGTCCCTCAACTCGCGTACTGGAGCTCCCGGACAGCCCGCCAGCGATCGGTGAGACGCTCGTACGCCTCACCGGCCCGGTCGCCGTCCCCGTCGCGCAGCGCCGCCAGCGCGTCGGCCACATCGGTGGCCGAGTGGTCCTCGGCGAGCCGCTCCTGGGAGATCACGTGGACGAGACCGCCGTAGTCGAGCTCGACGAGCGACCGCGGGTGGAACTCCTCCAGCCAGCGCCCCACATCCACCAGGCCGTCGATCAGTGCACCCTCTTCGAGTGAATCCTTCAGCACCCGAAGGCCGCGCGCCGTGCGCCGGCGGGCCTGCACCATGGGGGTCCGGTAGCGCATCACCGGCTGCTTGGACTCGCCGGCGCCGGCCGGCTCGTACTCCCGCTCCGAGTCGTCGAACAACGTGAACCAGCGCACCGGGACATGCCAGGTCGCGCTGCGGATCCACGGCCGCGCGTCGGCGTTCTCCGGCTTCTCCGCCCGCCACGCCGCGAAGTCGGCCGCCGCCTGCTCCCGCACGACCTTGGGCAGCACGGCGTCCAGCACCGCGGTGGGGAACTCCTCGGTGAGCTCCTCCAGGGCCAGCCAGCCGCGCAGCCGGGTGCGCCAGGGGCAGACGTGCGTCACACCGTCGACGACGGCCACGAAGGCGTCCCGGCTCTCGTGCACCGGAACGGGCACCGGGGGGACGGGCAGGAGGTCCGCCAGGGACTGGCGCAGTTCGTCCTGTGCGGTCCGTTCCGCACCCGCCGCGGCATACCGGTACCAACGGCCCCGTTCGGGCTCCGGAAAGGCCGCCAGCGGCTCGTACACGCGCAGATACGACGCGTACGGGACCAGTACCGAAGACAAGCCCACACCCGCTCCCTCACGACGGCATACGCCCTGCATCGTCCCACGCCGCTTCCCCCACCGGGAGTGATCCACGACACTGGGAGCATGCGCACGACCAGGTGGCTCTACTCTTCTCGCAACCGGCCCTCCCCACCCGCTCGGAGGGCGACCTCTGGACATCGGGAGTCACCACAGTGACCGACGTACGTCAGACATCCGGCCTCGTCTCCCCCTTGTGGACCCTGTTCCGATCGGATCAGGGAGGACACGAGCAGGTCGTCTTGTGCCAGGACCGCGCCACGGGCCTCAAGGCCGTCATCGCGATCCACTCCACCGCCCTGGGCCCGGCCCTCGGCGGCACCCGCTTCCACGCGTACGCCTCCGACGAGGAGGCCGTCGCCGACGCGCTCAACCTCGCCCGCGGCATGTCGTACAAGAACGCGCTCGCCGGGCTGGACCTCGGTGGCGGCAAGGCCGTGATCATCGGCGACCCGGACACCGTCAAGTCCGAGGAACTGCTGCTGGCCTACGGCCGCTTCGTGGCCTCGCTCGGCGGCCGCTACGTGACCGCCTGCGACGTCGGCACGTACGTCGCCGACATGGACGTCGTGGCCCGCGCCAACCCGCAGTGGACCACCGGCCGCTCGCCCGAGAACGGCGGCGCCGGCGACTCCTCGGTGCTGACCGCCTGGGGCGTCTTCCAAGGCATGCGGGCCGCCGCCCAGGCCAAGTGGGGCGACCCCACGCTGCGCGGCCGCCGGGTCGGCGTCGCGGGCGTCGGCAAGGTCGGGCACCACCTGGTGGAGCACCTGCTCAAGGACGGCGCCGAGGTCGTGGTCACCGACGTTCGCGGCGAAGCCGTCGAGCGGATCACCTCCCGTCACCCCCAGGTCACCGCCGTCACCGACGCTGACGTCCTGATCAGGACCCCGCTGGACGTGTACGCGCCCTGCGCGCTGGGTGGCGCCCTCAACGACGACAGCGTGCCGGTGCTCACCGCCGCGGTCGTCTGCGGCGCGGCCAACAACCAGCTCGCGCACCCCGGTGTCGAGAAGGACCTCGCCGACCGCGGCATCCTGTACGCGCCCGACTACGTGGTGAACGCGGGCGGCGTGATCCAGGTCGCCGACGAACTGCACGGCTTCGACTTCGAGCGGGCCCGCACCAAGGCGACGAAGATCTTCGACACGACGCTGGCGATCTTCGAGCGGGCCGCGGCCGACGGCATCCCGCCCGCCGCGGCGGCCGACCGCCTCGCCGAGCAGCGCATGGCCGAGCGCACTCCGGCGGACCGCTGGCTGCGGCCCTCGGCCGCCCACTGACGGCACGGTGAGCACGCCCCCGCCCGGTCCGGCGGGGGCGTGTCCTCCATCACAAAGCGGACACCTGACCGCCCCGCCGTCGTACGGTGTGCCCGCGCCCGTCGTTCACCCGTGAGGCCTTCGCCGGCCGCCCGGGACACGGGCCGCAGACTGGAGATTCGGTCGTTACCACGCCCTGGCAGCCAGACCGCGGCGGAAGAAGGTAAAATCACGACTGACCAGCCAGGACGGGCCATCGGCGGGCCCCTGCTCCGACGCGCGTCGTGCGGGCGACGTACCGTGCGGCCTCGGAAGCAGGTACCGTTGAAGCCCTACGGACCGGGACTCTCGTGCGAGAGCCCGTTCCACATCGTGAACGCGTGTCAAGACTCGGGGCCGTCGAGCCCCACGTTGAGGGGGTCGAGCCAATGGGGCGCGGCCGGGCCAAGGCCAAGCAGACGAAGGTCGCCCGCCAGCTGAAGTACAACAGCGGCGGTACGGACCTGTCACGTCTGGCCGAAGAGCTGGGCGCATCGTCACCGCTGCCGGTAAATCCGCCGGAAGTACAGGAAGACGACGATGACGACGAGCTGGAAGACGACCCGTACGCACGGTACGCGGATCTCTACGGCGACGATGAGGACGACGAGGACGAAGACGAGTCCGAGCCCTCGTCCCAACGTCGTCGCGCTTGACGCAGGACAAACCAATCCAGCTTGACCGCTGACCCGGTCCGGGCACGCCCGGACCGGGTTTCGTGCTGCCCGCCGCGTGGGGCCGCGGCCCCGGGCGGGTCAGTTCGCGTACTCACCGGTGAGCTCGACGGCCTCGGCGCGGTCGCCGCGCTCCAGGACCTCGCCGGCCACCCAGGCCTCCAGGCCCCGGTCGGCCAGCGTCGTCAGCGCCACGTCGACCGACTCCTCGGGGACCACGGCGACCATGCCGACACCCATGTTGAGGGTCTTCTCCAGCTCCCGCCGTGCCACTCCGCCGAGCTCGCCGACGGTCGAGAACACCGCACCCGGCGCCCAGGTCGAGCGGTCCACGGTGACGTGCAGATCGTCCGGGACCACCCGGGCCAGGTTGTTGGCCAGGCCGCCGCCGGTGACGTGCGAGAAGGCGTGCACCTCGGCGGTGCGGGTGAGCGCGAGGCAGTCCAGCGAGTAGATCCGGGTGGGCTCCAGCAGTTCCTCGCCGAGCGTGCGGCCGAACTCCGGGACCTCGCGGTCGAGCGCCCAGCCCGCCCGGTCGAAGAGCACATGACGCACGAGCGAGTACCCGTTGGAGTGAAGACCGGAGGACTCCATGGCGATCACCACGTCACCCTTACGGATGCGATCCGCGCCCAGCAGCCGGTCCGCCTCGACCACGCCGGTGCCGGCGCCCGCGACGTCGAACTCGTCCTCGCCGAGCAGGCCCGGGTGCTCGGCCGTCTCGCCGCCGACCAGGGCGCAGCCGGCCAGCACGCAGCCCTCGGCGATGCCCTTGACGATGGCGGCGACCCGGTCGGGGAAGACCTTGCCGACGCAGATGTAGTCGGTCATGAACAGCGGCTCGGCGCCGCACACGACCAGGTCGTCCACGACCATGCCGACGAGGTCGTGGCCGATGGTGTCGTACACGCCCATCCGGCGGGCGATGTCCACCTTCGTGCCCACCCCGTCGGTGGCGGAGGCCAGCAGGGGGCGCTCGTAGCGCTTGAGCGCGCTCGCGTCGAAGAGCCCGGCGAAGCCGCCAAGACCGCCCACGACCTCGGGGCGGGTGGCCTTCTTCACCCATTCCTTCATCAGCTCGACCGCGCGGTCTCCCGCCTCGATGTCGACTCCCGCCGCGGCGTAGCTGGCACCGGTGTTCTCGGACATGACTGTGAGGTGTCCTTGCGTCGTGTGCTTACGGACGACGGAGCGCGTCGGCGGCGTCGGGGCCGCCGGCCAGCTCGGTCTCCAGGAGGTGCTTGCCGAGCAGCTCGGGGTCCGGCAGCTCCATCGGGTACTCGCCGTCGAAGCAGGCGCGGCACAGGTCCGGCTTGGCGATGGTGGTCGCCTCGACCATGGCGTCGATCGAGATGTACGCCAGCGAGTCGGCGTCCAGCGACTTGCAGATCTCGTCGACGGTCAGCCCGTTGGCGATCAGCTCGGCGCGGGTGGCGAAGTCGATGCCGAAGAAGCACGGCCACTTGATGGGCGGCGAGGAGATCCGGATGTGGACCTCGGCGGCGCCGGCCTCGCGCAGCATCCGGACCAGCGCACGCTGGGTGTTGCCGCGGACGATCGAGTCGTCCACGACCACCAGGCGCTTGCCCCGGATGACCTCCTTGAGCGGGTTCAGCTTCAGGCGGATGCCCAGCTGCCGGATGGTCTGGCTGGGCTGGATGAACGTCCGGCCCACGTAGGAGTTCTTCACCAGGCCCGAGCCGTACGGGATGCCGCTGGCCTCGGCGAAGCCGACGGCGGCAGGCGTGCCGGACTCCGGGGTCGGTATCACCAGATCGGCGTCGGCCGGGGCCTCCTTGGCCAGCCGGCGGCCCATCTCCACGCGGGAGAGGTAGACGTTCCGCCCGGCGATGTCGGTGTCGGGGCGGGCCAGGTAGACGTACTCGAAGACGCAGCCCTTGGGCCTGGCCTCGGCGAAGCGGGAGGAGCGCAGCCCGTTCTCGTCGATGACGACCAGCTCACCGGGCTCGATCTCCCGGATGAAGCTCGCGCCGACGATGTCCAGGGCGGCGGACTCGGAGGCCACCACCCAGCCGCGCTCCAGGCGGCCCAGCACCAGCGGGCGGATGCCCTGCGGATCGCGGGCGGCGTAGAGGGTGTGCTCGTCCATGAACACCAGGCTGAAGGCGCCCTTGACCTTGGGCAGCACATGGCGGGCGGCCTCCTCGACGGACAGCGGCTTGCCGTCCGCGTCGGCCTGCCCGGCCAGCAGCGCCGTCACCAGGTCGGTGTCGTTGGTCGCGGCGACCTTGGTGGCCCGGCCGTTGCCCTGCGGCAGCGCGGCGACCATCTCGGCCAGCTCGGCGGTGTTGACCAGGTTGCCGTTGTGGCCCAGCGCGATGGAGCCGCTGGCCGTGGCGCGGAAAGTGGGCTGGGCGTTCTCCCAGACCGACGCGCCCGTGGTCGAGTAACGGGCATGCCCGACCGCGATGTGGCCCTTGAGGGAGCCGAGGGAGGTTTCGTCGAAGACCTGGGAGACCAGACCCATGTCCTTGAAGACCAGGATCTGGGAGCCGTTGCTCACTGCGATGCCCGCGGACTCCTGTCCGCGGTGCTGCAGGGCGTACAGCCCGAAGTAGGTGAGCTTGGAGACCTCTTCGCCGGGAGCCCAGACACCGAAGACGCCGCAAGCGTCCTGGGGGCCCTTCTCACCGGGGAGCAGGTCGTGGTTGAGTCGTCCGTCACCACGTGGCACGTCATCGAGTCTAGGGCAGGTTGCGGTGTCGTCCGAACGAGGGAACCCGACAAACCCGTGTTCTATGCGCGTAAACCCATGGGGCGCATGGGCATGTGACCTTCGTCCTGCTGACCGGTCCCGACCGGTTCCGATGTTCGTCAGGGCCGCAGTTCCGGGTGGCGGACCATGGCCGTCAGCTCGGCCGCGGCGTGCGTCGCGGGGGACGGGCGGCGGCGCAGACGTTCCCACCGGGGGCTGCTGACGTTGTCCAGGCGAAGGTCGTCCAGGCCCTTGGTGCGGCGCACGACCAGGTCGCCCCCAGAGGTGCGGTCGACCCGGCTCACCTCCGCCCAGGGCACAAGGCGGCTCTTCCAGTAACGGCGTATCCACAGCCCGTCCGCGTCGGCCGTGATGCGCCACCTGATCAGAAGCACCGATTCGCTGCCGATACCCCATATGCCCGCGACCCACAGAATCCAGTGCCACCAGTTGCCGTCGAGGACATGGGGCACCGCCGGGACGGCACCCAGGAGCATCAGGGCCGGCACACCCACCGCCCACTTCAACGGACCGCTCTGCCAGCGCACGGGGCCCGTGGCGGGCTTCATCCCGGCCGCCGCCTCGGCCACCCTCGCCTCCGCCTCACGGCGGTGCCTGGCGTTCCAGTGCGGCCCGGGAACAGAGGGGAGCTTCGACCACCGCTGCGCGGGGGAGGCACTCACCTCCGTCACGACACGGCCGGACTTCCCCGAGCCGACGAGCACGAACTCGCCCGCCTCGGCGGGCAGGCCGAACAGCACGCTCTCCCCCTGGGGCGGCCCGCCGAGCTTGACCGGGTCGTACATCAGGACCGGCGCCTCGGCCCTGCCGTCCAGCGGGCGGATCACGGTGAACCCGTGCTTGCGCCGCGCCAGCACCCGCAGCGCGGGCGCCGGTCCACGACGCACCGCCCGGACACGGGTGATCGTGAGGGCGGCGGACCACAGCAGGCCGAGCCCCGCGCCACCCGCCGCAAGCACGAGGAGCTGCGGCCCGGTCCGGTCCCGGTACGGCTCCGCCGCCAGGCGCGTCCAGCCGCCGTCGACGAGGACGGGCACCTCGGCGTCGCGGGCGTAGTCCTCGGGGAACATCACCTCGACGCGGTGGCGGGTGCCGTCGGCGAAGCGGACCACGACGTGATCCTCCGCGCCGTTGGCGACCACGACCGCCTCGACGTGTTTCGCCGCCGCGGCGTGCGCCTCGTCCGCGCGGTCACCGCTGACCGCGGCCACCGCCGCCACCGCGGCGACGGCCAGGCCCGCCGCCCCGGCAACGACACGGATCCCACCGCGTCGTACGGGGACGGCCAGCGGCGGGACCGGCAGCGCGGCACCACCTGCGGCCTCCAGGGCGAGCGCCCGCTGACGGCGCCGCATCCGCAGACGCGCCACGACCGCCGCCCAGCTCCAGCAGAGCGCGGCGATCACCGCGACATCCGCGACACGCGCGCCGGTGCCGCCGGACCACTCGGCGGGTCCGGTCGCCGTCCACAGCACCAGCAAGGGCGCGGACAGCAGCACGGCCTCGGGCAGTACGAAGATCCACACCAAGTGGAAGAACAAGCCGACCGAGCCGCTCGCGTCGAGCCACATCGGGCCGCAGGGCGCGGCCGGCGTGCACACGTCCTCCGGCGCGAAGGCGATCGAGGCGATCACCGCCGCCAGCAGTACCGGCGCGCACCACAGGGGGCGCGCCCAGCCCGGCAGGCGCACGGCGGCCCAGCGTTGGGCGTCGGCGGAGAGCCAGGGCCGGGCCGGTATGTCCGCGGGGGCGGTCGTCGAGGTCACCGGCGCATTATGCGGACGACCTCGCAGGCTCAGCCCAGCAGGGGCAGGTACGGGGCCAGGTCGGCGCGTTCGCCGCTCGCGGAGACGGCGCCGGCGGCGAGGGCGGCGTCCCAGGTCGTGCGCCCGGTGGCCAGGCGCACCCACGTGACGGGGTCGGTCTCGACGACGTTGGGCGGGGTGCCGCGGGTGTGCCGCGGGCCGGGGACGCACTGGACGGCCGCGAACGGCGGCACGCGGACCTCGACGGAGTTGCCGGGCGCGGTGACGGCGAGGGTGTCGGCCAGCAGCCGGACCACGGCGGCGAGCGCCTGCCGGTCCAGCGGGACGGGGACACCGGTCGCCGTGGCCAGGTCGTCGCTGTGCACGACGAGTTCGACGAGGCGGGTGACGAGGAAGTCCGGAGCGCGCATCGCGCCCAGTGTGATGGCGATCACCCGGGCCGGGTCGACCGCCTCGGGCAGCACGTCCCGCAGGGAGGCCGTCGCCGCCTCCAGGCGTCCGGCGACATCCGCGGTGCCGAGCGCGGCCTCGCGCGTGTCGGTGTCCAGGTTGACGGCGATGCGGTTGGTGGAGCGGGCCCAGCCCGTCAGGTCCAGGTCCGCCCTGGCCGGGGCCGGTTCGCCGAGCACCCGGGGGACCACCTCGATCTGGCGCGCCATGTGCACCAGGAGGTGGAGCACGTCCCAGCCGGGCAGCCCCGAGGAGGCGGACAGCTGCTCCGCGTCCAGGGCGCGGGCGGCGTCGAGGACGTGTCCCGCCTGCGCGGTGAGCGCGGCGGCGGTCCGCGCCGGGTCGTAGGTGCGGGGGCGGCGGGCGGCGGGCGGCATGGCGTGCAGCCTACGCGCCGGCCGGGCCCCGCACCGGGACCGCGGCGGTCAGGCCTGGCGGGCCCGCTCGAAGGTGATCAGCAGACCCTCGACGGCGCCGGGACCGATGCGGCCCTTGACGTCGGCGGCGGTGATCGCCTTGAGCTGCCAGCCGTCCTCGGCGTGCTTGTTGAGCGTCTTCTCCAGCTTGTCGCTGTCGATCGCGTCCCCTATGAGCGACTCACGGAAGTTGACGACCTTGTACTCGTACATCGGTCAGGACCCCTCGTCGTGGCGGTGGTTGCCTTGCGGACGCAGGTTAACCCGCCACCGGGCGCACTGGTCCGGCCACCCGGTCGATCAGCGGGCCGTGTTCCACGTCGGCGGAGAGCAGGACCAGTTCCGCGCCCTCGAAGGGCGCCCCGAACAGCAGCGTGTCGCGCAGCCGGCTGTCGCCGGGCGCGTGGTCGTCGTCGGGGATCGCCGAACCGGGCCGCACGGGACAGGAGAAGACCGGCACGCGGCCCGCGGTGTCGTCGGCGGCGTAGACCCACACGCGGGTGTCCTCGTCCTCGCGGGACAGCACCCGCAGCACCGGCAGTTCGTCCCGGCGCAGTGCCGCGGCCCGCCGCATCGCCCGCAGCCCGGTGACCAGGAGGGTGAACCCGGCCAGGGCGACCGGGAGCAGGAACGGTACGGCGGCGGCCGCGCACAACGGCAGCCCGACGGCGGCCGGCACGAGCCCGCGGCGGCGCAGCGCGGGCACCGGCGCGGGCAGCCGAAGGCGTACGTCACCGGCGGCGTTGGCCGCGAGCAGCCGCCGGCGGCGCCGGACCGCGAGACGGTGGCGGGCGCCGGCCCAGCACACGGCGAGCGCCGCGCAGACCGGCAGGGCGGCCATGGGCTCCGCGAGCCACACCAGCAGCGCCACGGACAAGGGCGCCGACACCAAGGTGAGCTGAGGCAGCCGGAACAGCCAGTACACCTGGGCGGCCGCCAGCCAGCAGTGCGGTGCCGCGAGGGCCCCGGGGGCGAGGACGAGGACGGCGCCGACGGCCATGGCAAGCGCCAGGGCGCCCCACCACGGACGGGACCACACGGCCGGCCGGCAGGCCGCCCAGCGCCTGGTGTCGCGGGCACGCCACAAGGGCAGTTCGCCGGGGGCTCTGCGGTCACTCACGCCTGGAGTATGGACCGGCCGTCCGTGCGGCCGGTTACCAAAAGGTCAACGCGCCCCCGCGCCCAGCGGCACGGGGGCGCGTCGTCGGCGCCGTGCGATCAGCCCAGCAGGGCCGGGATCGTGTCCTCGTGCGCCGTGCGCAGTTCGTCCAGCCCGATCGTGAACTGGCCCTGCACCTCGACCGATTCGCCGTCCACGACACCGATGCGCGTCGCGGGCAGACCCCGCGCGCCGCACATGTCGGTGAAGCGGAGCTCCTCGCTGCGCGGGACCGAGACGACCGCCCGTCCGGCCGACTCGGAGAACAGGAACACGAACGGGTCCAGGCCGTCCGGCACCACGAGCCGCGCGCCGTTCCCGCCGCGCAGGCAGGACTCGACCACGGCCTGCACCAGACCGCCGTCCGACAGGTCGTGGGCGGCGTCGATCATGCCGTCCCGGGAGCCCGAGATCAGGATCTCGCCGAGCAGCCGCTCGCGCTCCAGGTCCACCTTCGGGGGCAGCCCGCCGAGGTGGTCGTGGACGACCTGGGACCAGGCCGAGCCGCCGAACTCCTCACGGGTGTCGCCGAGGAGGTAGAGCAGCTGCCCCGTCTCCGCGAACGCCACCGGCGTGCGGCGGGCGACGTCGTCGATGACACCGAGCACGGCGACCACCGGCGTCGGGTGGATGGCGACGTCCCCGGTCTGGTTGTACAGCGAGACGTTGCCGCCGGTCACCGGCGTGCCCAGCTGAAGGCAGCCGTCCGCGAGGCCGCGGACGGCCTCCGCGAACTGCCACATGACGGCGGGGTCCTCGGGCGAGCCGAAGTTCAGGCAGTCGGAGACGGCGAGCGGCTTGGCGCCGGTCGTCGCGACGTTGCGGTAGGCCTCGGCGAGCGCGAGCTGCGCGCCCGTGTACGGGTCGAGCTTCGCGTAGCGGCCGTTGCCGTCCGTGGCGATGGCGACGCCGAGCCCGGTCTCCTCGTCGACGCGGATCATGCCCGAGTCCTCGGGCATCGCCAGCACGGTGTTGCCCTGCACGAAGTGGTCGTACTGGGAGGTGATCCAGGACTTGGAGGCCTGGTTCGGGGAGGCGACCAGCCGCATGACCTGGTCGCGCAGCTCCTCGGCCGTCTCCGGGCGGGGCAGCTTGTTCGCGTCGTCGGCCTGGAGCGCGTCCTGCCACGACGGGCGGGCGTAGGGGCGCTCGTAGACCGGGCCCTCGTGGGCGACGGTGCGCGGGTCGACGTCGACGATCTTGCCGCCGTGCCAGAAGATCTCCAGCCGGTCGCCGTCGGTGACCTCACCGATGACGGTCGCGATGACGTCCCACTTCTCGCAGATCTCCAGGAACCGGGCGACCTTCTCCGGCTCGACGACCGCGCACATGCGCTCCTGCGACTCGCTCATGAGGATCTCCTCGGGCGAGAGCGTGGAGTCGCGCAGCGGTACGTCGTCGAGGGTGACGCGCATGCCGCCGGAGCCGTTGGAGGCGAGCTCGGAGGTGGCGCAGGACAGTCCGGCCGCGCCGAGGTCCTGGATGCCGACGACGAGCTTCTCCCGGAAGGCCTCCAGGGTGCACTCGATGAGCAGCTTCTCCTGGAAGGGGTCGCCGACCTGGACGGCGGGGCGCTTCGACGGCTTGGCGTCGTCGAAGGTCTCGGAGGCCAGGATCGAGGCACCGCCGATGCCGTCGCCGCCCGTGCGGGCACCGTAGAGGATGACCTTGTTGCCGGCGCCGGAGGCCTTCGCGAGGTGGATGTCCTCGTGCCGCATGACGCCGATCGCACCGGCGTTGACCAGCGGGTTGCCCTGGTAGCAGGCGTCGAAGACGACCTCGCCGCCGATGTTGGGCAGGCCCAGGCAGTTGCCGTAGCCGCCGATGCCCGCGACGACACCGGGCAGCACGCGCTTGGTGTCGGGGTGGTCGGCGGCGCCGAAGCGCAGCGGGTCGACGACCGCCACCGGCCGCGCGCCCATCGCGATGATGTCGCGCACGATGCCGCCCACGCCGGTGGCCGCGCCCTGGTAGGGCTCGACGTACGAGGGGTGGTTGTGCGACTCGACCTTGAAGGTGACCGCGTAGCCCTGGCCGACGTCGACGACACCGGCGTTCTCACCGATGCCGACGAGGAGGGCGTCCGACTGCGGGGCCTTCTCTCCGAACTGGCGGAGGTGGACCTTCGAGGACTTGTACGAGCAGTGCTCGGACCACATCACCGAGTACATGGCGAGTTCGGCGCCCGTGGGACGGCGGCCGAGGATCTCGACCACGCGCTCGTACTCGTCCTTCTTCAGTCCGAGTTCGGCCCAGGGCAGTTCGACGTCGGGGGTCACGGCCGCGTGCTCGACCGTGTCCAGAGGCGTGCGGCTCATGCGGTGACCAGCTTCTTGAGGATCGAGGTGAAGAATCCGAGGCCGTCGGTGCGCCCCGTCCCGATGAGGGACTCCACCGCGTGCTCGGGGTGCGGCATCAGGCCGACGACATTGCCTGCGGCGTTGGTGACGCCGGCGATGTCGCGCAGCGAGCCGTTGGGATTCAGGCCGGCGTAGCGGAACACCACGCGGCCTTCCGCCTCCAGCTCGTCCAGGACGTGCTCGTCGGCGACGTAGCGGCCGTCGATGTTCTTCAGCGGGATGCTGATCTCCTGGCCCTGCTCGTAATCCGCCGTCCAGGACGTCGTGTTGTTCTCGACGACCAGCTTCTGGTCCCGGCAGATGAAGTGCAGGTGATTGTTGCGCAACATCGCGCCCGGCAGGAGATGGGTCTCGGTGAGCACCTGGAAGCCGTTGCAGATACCCAGGACCGGAAGGCCGTCCTTGGCGCCCGCGATGATCGAGTCCATGACGGGCGAGAAGCGGGAAATCGCCCCCGCGCGCAGATAGTCGCCGTAACTGAATCCGCCCGGCAGGACGACGGCGTCGACCTGGTGCAGATCCTTGTCCCGGTGCCAGAGCGGGACCGCCTCGGCGCCGGCCAGGCGCACGGCGCGCTGCGTGTCCCGGTCGTCCAGCGTGCCGGGGAAGGTGACGACGCCGATGCGCGCCGTCACGACTCCACCTTCACGACGAAGTCCTCGATGACGGTGTTGGCGAGGAAGGTCTCGGCCATCTCGCGGATACGGGCGAGGGCGGCGTCGTCGACCGGACCCTCCAGTTCGAGCTCAAAACGCTTGCCCTGGCGGACGTCGGCGATTCCCTCGAACCCCAGGCGCGGCAGTGCACGCTGCACCGCCTGGCCCTGCGGGTCGAGGATCTCCGGCTTGAGCATGACGTCGACTACGACGCGTGCCACGGTCACTCCCGGTGGTGTGCTGCGGTGATGTCCCCAACCGTACCCTGCCAGAAAGTCTACGCGGGTAGATAAGCCGGAATGGTCCCGGAATATCGGGTGACCTGATTGCCCGGGCACAGCCGGAGAAATTCTCCGGGCGCGCTCCCGGGAAAAGATTTCCGCATATAAAAAGGGAAAGCATTGACCCCGGGCCGCCGACTTCGGTAGAACAACGGGGCCGAGGCAGGCTCCCAGCCTTCTCCACGAAAGGACCGGCATCCATGGCGCAGCGCGTAGTGGTCACCCTCTCCGACGACCTCGACGGCGGTGAAGCAGCGGAAACGGTCACTTTCGGCCTCGACGGGAAGTCGTACGAGATCGACCTCTCTTCCGGGAACGCCGAGGCGCTGCGCACCGCACTCGCGCCGTACGTCGAGGCCGGACGCCGCCACAGCCGGCTCGGCAAGACCTACAAGCACACCGCGCTGACCTCCGACCCGGCCACCGTCCGCGCCTGGGCGCGCTCCAACGGCTTCGACGTGCCGCCGCGCGGCCGCATTCCGAAGAAGGTCTACGAGGCGCACGCCGCCGCCAACTGATGTCCGCGAGCCGGCTCCCGGCTGAACGGATTGGACAGCCACCCCCGTTGATCCGCTAGAGTCAGAGGCGCGCCGAGGGCAGGGCCGAAAGGCCGGGCCCACGGATCACGCGGGTGTAGTTCAGTAGTAGAACATCCCTCTTCCAGGGGGAAGGCGCAGTGTGCGATCCCTGTCACCCGCTCTGACTGCTCGACCGGTCCTCACGATCGGGTAGAGTGGTCGCGTCCTGCGGACGTGGCTCAGTTGGTAGAGCATCACCTTGCCAAGGTGAGGGTCGCGAGTTCGAATCTCGTCGTCCGCTCAAGAAAAGAAGGCCCCGGTCATTCGACCGGGGCCTTCTTCGTGTGCGTTCGCCTTTTCCGTCGGCCGCGGCTTTGTGACCGTCCCCACATCGCGGCGGGCCTGGGCGCCGGTGCCGGGCCGCCGTCGCCGTGGCGGATCGCTCCCGTAACGGACCGAGACCGGTGCCGCGCCGGGGAATTGGGCTCCCGAGGCCGCGCGCGGGGCGGCGCCGCACCGGGCGCGCGGGCCGCTTGGACGGCCCGCGGCCCACGCCACGGCGAAAGGACAGGGCGTGGTGTGTGCCGAGCACTCCCCGGGTTGGCTATAGTGGATGACGCACCGCACGGGAACGCGCGGCGCATGCGGACGTAGCTCAGTTGGTAGAGCGCAACCTTGCCAAGGTTGAGGTCGCGAGTTCGAGCCTCGTCGTCCGCTCGTGAAAGAAGGCCCCGGTCGATCGACCGGGGTCTTCGGCGTTCCCGGGGCGATCCGGGAGGGGGACGCGGCGCCCCGCCCGAGCGTGTCGCCGCGCGGGCACCGGGGCGCGGCGCCGATCCTGACGGCACCACGCGGCGCGCGCCGCCCGCCCCGGCCGGGGTGCCCCATCAGGAGGTCCCCCATGCGCAAGTCCCTCCGGGCGGCTGCCCGCGAGGCCGTACGGGCCATGGGACGGATCCTCACCAGGGAACTGGTCGCGCTGGGCGAGCTGTACTTCGCGATCGACGGGCCGCAGCCCGTCCCGCCTGCCGCCCGCCGGGACGGGCTGCCGCCGGGGCATCCGGAACGCCTGTGCCCCGAGGTGCCGCTGAGTCCCCTGGAGCGGTCGCTCGCCCGCGAACTGCGGCTCGGACCGGCCCGCTGACACCCCACCCACCCGCGAAGGATGTACCGCTGACGCCGCGTCGGCCGCGCCCCGGCCCGCTGTCCACAGGCTGTGGACGGCGAATCGGCCCGGCCGGCGGAAGGACGGGGGAACGGCAGCGGGCCCCGGCCGGGAACGACCGGGGCCCGCGACGCAGCGAGGCAGGGACTACCAGCTCAGTCCCGTGAGGCGCTCGTAGGCCTCCAGGTACCGGGTGCGCGTGCGCTCCACGACGTGCGACGGCAGGGCCGGCGGGGGCTGCTCGCTGCGCCGGTCCCAGCCGGACTCGGCGGAGGTCAGCCAGTCGCGCACGATCTGCTTGTCGTAGCTGGGCTGGGCCCGGCCCGGCTCCCACTCCTCGGCGGGCCAGAAGCGGGACGAGTCGGGGGTCAGCACCTCGTCGGCGATGGTCAGCGTCTCGCCGTCGAAGCCGAACTCGAACTTGGTGTCGGCCAGGATGATGCCGCGCTCCCGGGCGATGTCGCGGGCCCGCGAGTAGACCGCGAGGGTCGCCTGGCGCAGCGCGGCGGCGGTGTCGGCGCCGACCTGGCGGGCGACCTCCTCGTAGCTGACGTTCTCGTCGTGCTCGCCGACCGCGGCCTTGGTGGCCGGGGTGAAGATCGCCGCGGGCAGCTCGGAGCCGTCGGTCAGGCCCTCGGGCAGCGCCAGCCCGCACACCGTGCGGTCGGCCCGGTACTCCAGCAGACCGGAACCGGTCAGGTAGCCGCGCGCGACGCACTCGACCGGGACCATGCTGAGCGACCTGCAGATCGTGGTGCGGCCCTCCCACTCGGCCGGGGCGCCCGCGGGGAGTTCGGTGGACAGCACATGGTTCGGGAGGAGGTCGGCGATCTTGTCGAACCACCACAGGGACAGCTGGGTCAGGACCCGGCCCTTGTCCGGGATCTCGGTGGGCAGCACCCAGTCGTACGCGGAGAGCCGGTCGCTGGCGACCATCACCAGCTCACCGGCCTCGTTCTGGTAGAGATCGCGCACCTTGCCGGTGTGCAGGTGCACGAGTCCCGGTACCTGCACGGGCTCGGGCTTCTCGACGAATCCGGACATGGGGGCCTCCCCGATCGGTGGTTCGGCTCCCGATTCTCCCGCACGCCACCCCGACGGGCGCGAGGCGGGGTGTCAGCCGTGTTTGCAGATGCGGTCCAGCAGATTGGCGGTGGCGCGCTGCACGCGCTCGTCGACATGGCCGGGGCGGTCCAGCGCGGGCGACCAGGCGAAGGTGCCGGAGGCGAAGACGTACGCCCCGGACGGCGCCCGGTACAGCGAGGTCTCCTGGTGCGCCCGGCGGCCGGCGGAGTCCTCGTACGGGGAGTGCGCGAGCAGGATGCGCTCGGAGTAGCCGGGCAGCGGGGTGCGCGGGAAGTAGCGGTCCGCCTCGCCCGCCACCAGGTCCTCGATCTCGTCGCCCTCGCCGGCCCCCGCGGCCTCCCACAGCCAGTGGTCGGCGTTGCGCACCACCAGCGGGGACGGCTCCGGCACCCGGCCGGCGTACTGCACGCCGATCACCACCTGCTCGGGCTCGCCCATGTCGCGCCACAGCGCGCTGCGGCCGGGCGGCGCATCCCTGCGCTTGCGGCAGCTGAGCAGCCGGTCGGGGTCACCGGCCGGGGACGGGCCCAGCTCGGTCTGCCAGTACATGGTGTTGGCGGAGAGGAAGACCAGCGAGGTGCCGCCGTCCCGGGCGGCCTCGACGGCGCGCCGCATGGGGACGGTCCAGTACTCGTCGTGGCCGGGGAAGACCATGCCCCGGTAGCGGGAAGGATCGATCCTGCCGGCGTGCAGGTCGCGGGCGTCGCCGTAGGCCAGGTCGTAGCCGTAGCGCTCGGCCCAGCGGATGAAGTCGTAGGCGTGGCCCACGTGCAGCGGGAGCCCGGCGCCCGCGAACGGCCGGTCGAAGGAGACCGTGACCGCGGCCTCCTCCTCGCCGAGCAGCCGGCCCTGCTCGTCCCAGGCGTGGTACAGGCTGGCGCCGGTCCTGCCGTTCTCGGGATAGAGGTTGTACGCCTGCCAGGTCACGTCCGGCAGCAGCAGGAGCAGATCGGCCGGGCGGTCGTCGCGCACGGTGAAGGGGATGTGGCTGCGGTAGCCGTCCTGCGTCGTCAGCACGGCGACATAGGCGCCGGGATTCCAGTAGGAGGGGACCTGCAGCCGCCAGGACTGCCACCAGTGATGGCAGGAGACCGTGCGGCCGGCGGTGAGCGGCGCCGGCTGCACGATGCCGGACAGCCGCGGGCTGGTGCCCACCTGGGCCGCGCCGTCGCCGCCGTAGTGGCCGATGCGGTAGACGTCGACGTTGTAGCTCTGCGGCGGGTCGACGGTGACGCGGAAGTCGATCGCGTCGCCCGGGGCCACGGAGGCGCCGGTGGCGAAGCCCTTGATCTGGCAGCGCACGTCGTCCGCGGAACGGGGTCCCGGGACGCGCGGCGCGCCGTGCGACTCGCCGCGGGAGGCCGTCAGATCGACGTACCAGGGAACGACCTGGCCGGTGTCGTCCAGATACTGCTCGGCCCCGCGCAGCCAGGGCACCGGGCCCTGCCCGAACGGGTCGGTGACGCCGTGCGCCAGCGCTCCGGACTGCCACCGGTGGACCTGCTCCCTCACCACGATTCTTCCCCTCCTCGCCGTCCCCCGAGGTGGTGTACGCGTGCCCAGGTCCAGGACATCACACAATGCGCTGTCCCGGTCACTGTTCGTGGCGTTTTATTGGAAGGGATTCACGCCGACGGGACATATCCGGTCAAGTTCCGGTCAGACGAGGCGTATCGGCTTCTCGGGGCGTACGCCCACCGCCGTGAGCCAGGAGCGCAGCGGTGCCGCGTCCCCGTTCTCCACGAGCCGGAGCACCGGCCAGGACAGGTCGCCCCGGCGCACCCCGCCGACCAGCAGGGCCGGGCCGTCCAGCCAGTCCAGGCCGGGGGCCGCGCCCGCGGTGTCCACGGCGGCGCAGCAGACCATCGCCGTGACGTGGTCGGTGAGCAGTTCCCGGCCGGTGCGGGGCGGCAGCAGGTGGTAGACGGGGGCGAACGCGCCGTCCACGGCGGCCTGGGCGGCGGCCTCCTCGCGGGTGGTCTCCTCCCGCTCGGCCTCCTCACGGGCGACGTGCCGGGTGATCCGGGCGGCCAGCTCCTCGCTGCCGCCCGCCGACAGCCGGTCCAGCACCCGGGCCAGGGTCGCGCGGCCGGGCTGGTCGGGGGTGCCGGACAGGCCCGCGGCCGCGCCCGTGGGGACGGACACACGACGGGGACCGAGCGCCCCGGCCGGTTCGTGCGCCTCGTCGAGAACGGTGATCAGGCGGGCCGCGTCGCTGCGCCAGATCCGGTCCACGACCTCTTCGGGATAGGTGTCCCACGCGACCGGCGACCAGTCGGGGCCCTGCTGCCGCGGGCCGCCGTGGAACAGCCGCGCCGCCAGCAGCGAGGCGGCCTCGTCGACCGTGCCCGGCTCCTCCAGCAGGTCGCAGGCGGGGCGCTCGCCCAGCCGCGACTCGAATCCCTCGGCCAGCCGGTCCCGCCGCGACAGCTCGGTCAGCGCCGCCACCACGCCCGCGTCCAGCCGGGACGGCCAGCGCCCCATCCGCCAGGCCGGCAGCGCCACCCGGGTCAGCAGCCGGTCCCAGCCCGCGTAGGCGAGGCCCACCTGCTCCTGGGCCACGATCCGCAGTCCGTAGTCGACCGCCTGGGCCCGCTCCGAGGCGGCGCCGGCCACCGCGCGCTCCATCTCGGCGGCATGCACGCGGCAGGCGCGGAGCAGCAGCTTGGCGACCCAGCCGAGGAAGGCGTAGGCGGGCCGGCGTATCCATCCGGTGAGCGAGGGCTCGTGGGCCGCGGTGGCCACACCGGCCGCCGCGTCCAGCCCGCGTACGAAGCGGCGGGCCGCGGCGATGTCCGGATCGGCCGCGGGACCCGTGCCCGCCACGACCGGGGCGAGCAGCGCCCGCAGCTCGGCGACCCGCATCCACCACATGAAGGGCGAGCCGATCACCAGGGCCGGGGCCTGCGGCGGTGCCTTGCGGCGCGTGCCGTGGGTGCGGTCCTCCAGCCAGCTGTCGCAGTCCGGGGTCAGTTCTATCGCGGAGGGCACGGGCACCTGGAGGCGCACCGCGAGGTCCCGGACCATGCGGTAGAGGTCCGGGGCGGACTTCTCGGCGACCGGGACCGTGGGGCTCACGGCCGGTCGCGCCCGGACGACGACGGCCGCGACGCCGCCCGCGAGCAGCAGCACCAGCAGCGCGCCCCCGACCACCAGCCAGCGCAGGATCTCCGAGGTCTCGCCGACGATCCGGCCCGTCGCGCCGCCGACCAGCAGCACGACCGCCAGCGCGGCGGGCAGCAGCACCACCGCCAGCGCGATGCTGCGAATCCGCAGGACGGCCAGCGCGCGTGCCCGCGCGGCTCCTTCACCTGCTTCCCCGGCCAACGGTGTGCTCACCCCCAAGCTGCTGACGCGACTGCATGCCCCCACTGTCGCACCGCCCACGGACACCGCAATGCCGGTAGGGCCGATTGTGCGGTGGTCGTGCGCTCTCGCAGTGCGCTTGCGCCGCACCCTAGTTGGGCCCCGGGCTCACGTCAGCAGGATGGGCAAGCCATCACCCCTTGGAGTGGCCTTGCCCAGGGTTCAGCCCCTGGCGGCCTTTTCCGCGATATCCGAACGATGGTGCGAGCCCTTCAGGCCGATCCGGGCCACCGCCCGGTACGCGCGCTCACGGGCCTTGGTGAGGTCCGCCCCGGTCGCGGTGACCGACAGGACGCGGCCCCCCGCGCTCACCACCCGCCCGTCGGCGTCCGCCTTGGTGCCCGCGTGCAGCACGTAGGCGTGCTCGTCCTCGGCGGCGACCTCGTCCAGACCGGTGATCGGGTCACCGGTCCGCGGCGTACCGGGGTAGTTCTCGGACGCGACCACGACGGTGACCGCGGCGCCCTCGCTCCAGCGCAGCGCGGGGAAGGCGGCCAGCCGGCCGGCCGCCGCGGCGCGCAGCAGCCCCGCCAGCGGGGTCTTGAGGCGGGCCAGCACGACCTGCGTCTCCGGGTCGCCGAAGCGCGCGTTGAACTCGATGACCCGCACACCGCGCGAGGTGATGGCCAGGCCCGCGTACAGCAGCCCGGAGAAGGGCGTGCCGCGGCGGCGCAGTTCGTCGACGGTCGGCTGGAGCACCGTGCGCTCCACCTCCTCGACCAGTCGCGGATCGGCCCACGGCAGCGGGCTGTACGCGCCCATGCCGCCGGTGTTGGGGCCCTCGTCCGCGTCGTGGGCGCGCTTGAAGTCCTGCGCGGGCTGGAGCGGCACGACGGTCTCGCCGTCGGTGACGGCGAAGAGCGAGACCTCCGGGCCGTCCAGGTACTCCTCGATCACGACCCGCTCGCAGGCGTTGGCGTGCGCCCGGGCGGCCTCCAGGTCGTCGGTCACCACGACGCCCTTGCCCGCGGCCAGGCCGTCGTCCTTGACGACGTACGGGGCGCCGAAGGCGTCCAGCGCCTCGTCGACCTCGGCGGGGGTGGTGCACACGTACGCGCGCGCGGTGGGCACCGCGGCCGCCGCCATCACGTCCTTGGCGAACGCCTTGGAGCCCTCCAGGGCCGCCGCCTCCCGCGAGGGGCCGAAGCAGTCGATGCCGCGGGCGCGCACCGCGTCCGCGACGCCCGCCACGAGCGGGGCCTCGGGGCCGACGATCACGAGGTCGGCCCCCAGCCGGGCCGCGAGGTCCGCGACCGCGTCCCCGTCCAGGGGATCCACCGCGTGCAGCCGCGCCACCTCGGCGATGCCGGCGTTCCCGGGGGCGCAGTGCAGCGCCGCCACGTCGGGGTCGAGGGACAGAGCGCGGCACAGGGCATGTTCGCGGGCACCGCCGCCGATGACAAGGACGTTCACGGCGCCAAGGGTATCGGCTGGCCACCGGCTCCCCCGTGCCCCTCCCGGCGCCTGCGGGCGTCACTCGTTCGGGTGCTGCCTGCGGGAGCCCATACCTGATCAAGCACCCCGTAAGGGCGGAATTACCGTCATCCACTTCGCAAGCTCAGCCGTTCGGCGGTAAGAAGGGGGCTCCGTCATCGACGTCACGAGGGAGCGTGCAGGTGAGCCAGCCGGACATGTATCCCGAGGAAGTACCTCGGGAGGAACCGAAACGGCGGGCGCTCCACCGGCAGCGGGAGGACCTGCGGGCACCCTCGTTCCCGCTGGGCGACTGGGGCGAGCCGGCGGAACGGCTGGAGGAGCTCTACCGCTGGGCCGAGGCGGAGGCGCTGCGCACGGTCGAGTGGTACCTCGCCGACCGCGTGCGCAAGCGGCTGTGGGCCAGGGGGCTGCGCGTCGCGGCCGCGCTGGCCGCGACCTCCGGCGCAGTCCTCGCCGTGACCGGCGCGGGGGTGCGCGACCGCTGGGCGTACGCCGCGCTGCTGCTGGCCGTCGTCTGCGTCGGCCTGGACCGCCATCTCGGCCTGACCGCCGGGTGGATGCGGGACGTGGCGACCGCCCAGGCCGTGCAGCGCCGTCTGGAGGCGCTGCGCTACGACTGGGCCTCGGAGTCCGTGCGCGAGGTGCTCGGCCCCACCGAGGGCACCGCGGCCGAGGCGGCCGAGCGCTGCCTGACGGTGCTGCGCCGCTTCTCCGAGGACGTCTCGGAGCTCGTACGGTCCGAGACCGCCGACTGGATGCTGGACTTCCGGGCCGGCGGCGCCCCCCTGCGCACGCAGTCCCTGACCTGGGGATGGGGCGCGCGGAGCCCGGAGGGCGGTACGCCCGGCACCGGCGGGCGGTTCCCGCTGCTGCCGGGCGGCCGGCCGAACATGCCGCGCCAGCGGCCCCCGGAGGGGCCGCGCGCCGGCTGAACCGCAGCCCTGGAACGGCTAACTGAAGACGATCATCGAGCCCTGGCCGAGCGACCGGGTGGCCGCCGCGTGCAGCCCCAGCCACACGTGCCGCTCCCGAGCGAAGGGGCCGCCGTCGCCGGAAGCGGGCGCGGCGGCCGGCTCCTCCAGCTCGGTGGGCCCGGCCGGCGGCAGGGGCGGGGGCGGCGGGTTGAGCGGGTCGATCCCGATGACCGGCGCGACGAAGTCCAGCTCGCGCAGCAGCCCGTGGGCCGAGCCCAAGGGGCCGCCGCCCTCCAGCAGTTCGTCGTTGACCAGCGGGAAGGGGAAGTCCAGCGGCACATAGGCGCCGGCGTGGTCGTAGTGCCACACCAGGTGCGACTGCTGGGCGGTGGTCTCGAACATCTCCAGCAACTGCTCGTAGTCCCCGCCGAGTTCGTCGACGGGCGTGACGGCCAGGCCCTGGATCTGCAGCAGGTACGCCCTGCGCAGGAAGTGCAGCGCGTCGTAGTCGAAACCGGCGACCGGCGCGACGTCGCCGGACAGGCCGGGCATGTAGCTGTAGACGGGCACCGGTGGCAGACCGGCGTCGCTCAGTGCCTTGTCGTAGCGGGCGATTTCCTCGGCGAACGGGTTGTCCGGGCTGTGGCAGAGCACGTCCACCAGGGGAACCAGCCACAAGTCGCAGGCCACAGGCGCTCCAAGTCCTTCCGTGCGTGGTCGGGCCAGCGTAGTCGGCTAGGGGGCGGGGGGCCGACGCATCAGCGCGAGAGAGTGGTCGTTGAATTCCTCCATGATCCGCTGGGCGGTCTCCGGATCGCGCTTCTCGACCGCGCCCACCAGCTCCACGTGGTCCGCCCAGCACACCCCCTCCAGGGAGGTGCGGGCGCGCAGGAAGGGCACCTCGTACGCCCAGGTCTGCATGCGGATGCGGTCCAGGAACTCGGCGACATGGGCGTTGCCGGCCAGCGCGGTCAGCTCGCGCCAGAAACGGATGTCGTGGCCGATGAGCACGTCCAGCTCACCGGCGCGGGCCGCCGGTGCGGCGGCCTCCGCGCGGCGGCGGACGGAGGCGAGCGCGGCCGGTTCGACCTCCCGCATGCCGCGTGTGGCGATCCGCCGGAAGATCCCCTCCACGACCAGGGTGCGGGCTCCCACCATGGAGCGGAACTCGGATTCGGTGAAGCGGCGCACCTGGAAGCCGCGATGGTGCTCGACCTCGAGCAGTCCCTGCGCGGCGAGGTCGACCAGCGCCTCGCGCACGGGCGTCGCGGAGACCCCGTACAGCTCGGCGATCTCCTTCACGGTGAAGTGGCGTCCGGCGACCATGCGGCCGGTGAGCACCTCGTCGCGCAGAGCGTCGGCGATCTGCTGGCGCAGACTGCTCCGTCTGACGGGGCGCCCTGCGTCTGCACCATCCCGCATGCCCGGTGCCTCCCTCGGATGTGCGTGCGCCTGAATGCGCTTCACCCTATGCGAGGCCCGGCCGCGGGTGGTCGGCGCCTGTGGCGTCGGTCACGCGCGGCCGGTCCGGTTCAGACCGTGTGCTCGTCGGCGACCGACAGGGCCGCGTCGAGGAGCGCGAGGCCCTCCTTGGCCTCGGCCTCGGTGATGTTGCAGGCGGGCACCACATGGGTGCGGTTCATGTTCACGAACGGCCACAGACCGCTCTTCTTGCAGGCCGCCGTGAAGGCCGCCATGGGGGCGTTCGCCTCACCCGCGGCGTTGTACGGCACCAGGGGCTCACGGGTCTCCCGGTCGCGCACCAGCTCCAGCGCCCAGAAGGCACCCAGGCCCCGCACCTCGCCGACCGACGGGTGGCGCCCGGCCAGTTCGCGCAGGCCGGGGCCGATGGTGTGCTCGCCGAGTTCGGCGGCCCTGGCGACCACGCCCTCGTCCTCCATCACGCCGATCGTGGCGACGGCCGCGGCGCAGGCCAGCGGATGGCCGGAGTAGGTCAGCCCGCCCGGGTAGGGGCGGGTGGCGAAGGTCGCGGCGATCTCCTCGCTGATGGCGACACCGCCGAGCGGCACGTAACCGGAGTTGACGCCCTTGGCGAAGGTCAGCAGGTCGGGGACGACATCGAACTGCTCCGCGGCGAACCAGCTGCCGGTGCGGCCGAAACCGGCCATGACCTCGTCGAGGACGAGGACGATGCCGTACCGGTCGCAGATCTCGCGGACGCCCGCCAGATAGCCGGGCGGCGGCACCATGATGCCCGCCGTGCCCGGCACCGTCTCCAGCACGATCGCGGCGACGGTCTGCGGCCCCTCGAAGACGATCGTGTCCTCCAGGTGCTGCAGCGCGCGGTCGCGCTCCTGCTCCTCGGTCTCCGCGTGGAACGGCGAGCGGTAGAGGAACGGCGCCCAGAAGTGCACGACACCGGCCGAGCCGCTGTCCGACGGCCAGCGGCGCGGGTCGCCGGTCAGGTTGATCGCGGCGGCGGTGGCACCGTGGTACGAGCGGTACGCGGAGAGCACCTTGGGGCGGCCGGTGTGCAGCCGGGCCATCCGCACCGCGTTCTCGACGGCCTCGGCGCCGCCGTTGGTGAAGAAGATCTTGTTCAGGTCGCCGGGGGTGCGCTCGGCGATCAGCCGGGCGGCCTCGGAGCGCGACTCCACGGCGAAGGCCGGTGCGAAGGTGACGAGCTTCGCGGCCTGCTCCTGGATCGCGGCGACGACCTTGGGGTGCTGGTACCCGATGTTGGTGAACACCAGGCCGCTGGTGAAGTCCAGGTAGCGGTTGCCGTCGTAGTCCCAGAAGTACGCGCCCTCCGCCCCGGCGACCGCGAGCGGGTCGATCAGGCCTTGCGCCGACCAGGAGTGGAAGACGTGCGCGCGGTCGGCGGCCTTCACGGCGGCGCCGGTCTCGGGGTCTGCGTAAAGGGGGGTCATGGCCCCAAGGCTAAGCAGACGCCCGGACGGGGCCCCATTGGCACCCTGTATCCCAGTGGGCGGGCGCGCCGACAGGTTGTACGGCGCGCCCGCCCCTTCGTCCGGTGGGACCGCCCCGCGGGCCCCGGTGCGGCTACAGGAAGGAGTTGATCTCGATCGTCTCGGTCCGGCCGGGGCCGACGCCGATGGCCGAGATCGGGGCGCCCGACATCTCCTCCAGCGCCTTCACGTACGCCTGCGCGTTCTTCGGCAGGTCGGCGAAGGTCTTGGCCTTGGTGATGTCCTCGCTCCAGCCGGGCAGCGTCTCGTAGACCGGCTTCGCGTGGTGGAAGTCGGTCTGGCTGAAGGGCAGTTCCTCGACGCGCTTGCCGTCGATCTCGTACGCGACGCAGACCGGGATGCGCTCCCAGCCGGTCAGCACGTCGAGCTTGGTGAGGAAGAAGTCCGTGAGGCCGTTGACCCGCGTCGCGTAGCGCGCGATCACCGCGTCGAACCAGCCGCAACGGCGGTCGCGGCCGGTGGTGACTCCCCGCTCGCCGCCGATACGGCGCAGCGCGTCGCCGTCCTCGTCGAACAGCTCGGTCGGGAACGGGCCCGCGCCGACGCGGGTGGTGTACGCCTTCAGGATGCCGATGACCCGGCTGATCTTGGTGGGGCCGATGCCCGAACCCGTGCAGGCACCGCCCGCGGTCGGGTTGGACGACGTCACGAAGGGATACGTGCCGTGGTCGACGTCCAGAAGGGTGCCCTGGCCGCCCTCCAGGAGCACGACCTTGCCCTCGTCGAGGGCGGAGTTCAGGAGGAACGTCGTGTCCGCGACGTAGCCCCCGATCTGCTCGGCGTAGCCCAGGTACTCCTCGACGACCTGGTCGACGCTGATCGCCCGCCGGTTGAAGATCTTGACCAGGACCTGGTTCTTGTCGTGCAGCGCGGCCTCGACCTTCTGCCGCAGGATCGACTCGTCGAAGAGGTCCTGCACCCGGATGCCCACGCGGTTGATCTTGTCCGCGTACGCCGGGCCGATACCGCGGCCCGTGGTGCCGATCCTGCGCTTGCCGAGGAAGCGTTCCGTCACCTTGTCCAGGGTCTGGTGGTACGGCGTGATCAGGTGCGCGTTGCCGCTGATGAGGAGCTTGGACGTGTCGACGCCGCGCTCGTTCAGCCCGCTCAGCTCGGAGAGCAGGACCGCCGGGTCGACGACGACGCCGTTGCCGATCACGGGGGTGCACCCGGGCGAGAGGATTCCGGAGGGCAGAAGGTGCAGCGCGTACTTCTGGTCACCGACCACCACCGTGTGGCCGGCGTTGTTGCCGCCCTGGTAGCGCACCACGTAGTCCACGGATCCACCGAGCAGGTCGGTGGCCTTCCCCTTGCCCTCGTCACCCCACTGAGCACCGAGCAGCACAAGTGCGGGCACAGGCGTACACCCCTTCCGGGCGGGGCATGTCCAACGTGGCTCCCCATGGCGGGGAGAGCGGTCGGACCGGTGCCCCGGAATAGACGAAGCCCCTGGCGCAAGGCAGCGCAAGGGGCTCTTGCACCGAGATGTTACCTGAGGAAGGACCAAGGTGTCGGCTCAGCGACCGGTCGGGCAACCCCTGCTCGTGGTCATCGACCCCGCCGCCCGTGTGATGGACGGCGAATCCGTACGCATCGCGAAGGATGTGCTGTGCGGGGGATCGCCCTCCGTGAAGATCGCACTTCCGGAGTCCGAGGAAGAGGCCGTACGGGTGTTGGAGCACCGGGGGCGGCGGCGCCCGGTCGTGGTCGGCGACGACGCGGCGCTGCTGCGGACCGTACGGGCCCTGCACGGGGCGCGGGCACTGGGCGAGGCGGTGGTCGGACTGGTCCCCGTCGGACGGAGCACCGCCCTGGCCCGCGCCCTGGGCGTGCCCGGCGGCGCGGTGAACGCAGCACGCGCCGTGCTCGACGGGGCCGAACGGGAACTTGACCTCCTGCTCGACGACAGCGGCGGCATCGTGCTGGGGGCCCTGCGCATCTCCTCCGCGACCCCGGCATGGCTGATGCCCGTCGAACGGCGCGCCCGCTCGCTCGCCCGCACGTTGAGCCTGCACGGCCACCCCGCGGGGCTCGCCATGCGCGGCGTGCAGCGGCTGCGCGTCGAGGCCGACGGGGTCGTCCTGGCCGACCTGGACGACTGCGTCGAGGAGGTGTCCGTCTCCATGGCCGCCCCCGGCATCGCCGAGGTCCTCGTCCGCCGCGACGGCGCCGCCCCGGCCGGCCCGGTGCACGCCCGCACGGTCACGGTCTCCGGGCGCGACTTCCGCTACACCGCGGACGCGGCGAGCGCGGGACCGGTCCGGCGACGCACCTGGACGGTGATGCCGGGCGCGTGGCGCCTGACGGTGCCGCGGGGTTTTTGATTGTGAAGGCTCGGTTCGCCTCCGGTTCGCCTTTTTGGAGGCTCGGTTCGCCTCCGGTCGCTCAGCCGGTGTCGACAGTCGACCGTGCTCGCCTACTCGTTCCTCGCAGGCTCCGCGCGCTCTCATTTTCGACACCGGCCGCTCCCTTCGGCTCACTCGCCGCGCACACATCGGCCCGCTCGCCGGAACAGCGTCCGAACGGGGCCCGTGCGCTTTCCTTGCGCCGCAGCCGTCGGCCGTGGGCTGATTCGGGCACGCGACCCGGGCGGCACCGGGGCTAGAGGAGGCCGCTTTCGCGGAGGTCGGACTTGTGCTCGCGCCAGCGGTCCATCAGGTCGACGATCTCCTTCTGGAGGAAGTCGAAGAAGGCGGCGGTCTCCGCGATGCGGCGGCCGGCGGGGGTGTCGGGGCCGACGGCCTCGATGCCGTCGCGGAGGGTGCCCTCCCAGCGGGCGAGGATGCGGTCGCGGCGGGTGAAGGTCTCGTACCACTGGTCGCTGTGCACGCGGTAACGCTCGCGCCGGGAGCCGGGCTCGCGTTCGCGGGTCAGCATGCCGACCTGGGAGAGGTAGCGGACCGCGCCGGAGACCGCGGCGGGGCTGGCCTGGAGGCGTTCGGCCAGTTCGGCGGCGCTGAGCATGCCGGTGTCGGAGGCGAGCAGCGCCGCGAAGACGCGGGCGGCCATGCGCTGCATGCCGGCCTCGACCAGTTCCGCCGCGAACCGTTCGACGAACGTCATCGGCTCGATGGATCGCTCTGCCACCTCTATCGCCTCCCGTCCGGAGTTTATACGGTTCCTTATCTTCACAAATTCGTGAAGCTACTGTACGTTCACAATCATGACGAAGGCAATCAGTGTGGCCGGACTCCACAAGTCCTTCGGCCGCACGCACGCACTGGACGGCCTGGACCTGGCCGTCGAGACGGGCGAGGTGCACGGCTTCCTCGGGCCCAACGGGGCGGGGAAGTCCACGACCATCCGGGTCCTGCTGGGGCTCCTGCGCGCGGACAGCGGGGGCGCCCGGCTGCTGGGCGGGGACCCGTGGCGGGACGCGGTGGCCCTGCACCGGCGGCTGGCCTACGTCCCCGGTGACGTCACGCTCTGGCGCAACCTCAGCGGCGGCGAGGTCATCGACCTGCTCGGGCGGCTGCGCGGCGGGCTGGACCAGGCACGCAGGGGTCAGCTGCTGGAGCGCTTCGAGCTGGACCCGACGAAGAAGGGCCGCGCCTACTCGAAGGGCAACCGGCAGAAAGTCGCGCTCGTCGCCGCGTTCGCCTCCGATGTGGAACTGCTGATACTCGACGAACCCACCTCCGGGCTGGACCCCCTGATGGAGGAGGTCTTCCGGGAGTGTGTCCGGGAGGAGCGCGACCGCGGGCGCACGGTGCTGCTGTCCAGTCACATCCTCAGCGAGGTCGAGGCGCTGTGCGACCGGGTGAGCATCATCCGCAAGGGACGCACCGTCGAGACCGGGAGCCTGGCCGAGTTGCGGCATCTCACCCGGACCTCGGTCACCGCCGAGCTCGCCGGGCCGGTCGCGGCCCTGGACGGGATGCCCGGCGTGCACGACCTGGACGTCCGGGGGAACCGGGTGAAGCTCCAGGTCGACGCGGGGGAACTCAACGCGGTGCTGCGGCGGTTGAGCGAGGCCGGGGTGCGCAGCCTGACCAGCACGCCGCCCACGCTGGAGGAGCTGTTCCTGCGGCACTACGAGACCGGCGACGGCGACACCGCGGGCATGGCGGAGGCGGCGCGGTGACGCGGCCGGACGCACTCGCCGGGACGGCGGTGCTCACGCGCCTCGCGCTCCGCCGCGACCGGATCATGATCCCGGCGTGGACGGTGCCGATCGCCCTGCTCGTCGTCTCCACCGCCTCGGCCTTCGGCTCGCTGTACGACACCGCCGCCAAGCGCGCCGAGGTCGCCGCGAGCACCGCGGGCAACGCCTCGCTGCGGGCCCTGTACGGACCCGTCTTCGACACCGGCATCGGCGGGCTGACGGCCTGGCGCATGATGGCCTTCGGCGCCGCCGCCACCGGGCTGATGGCCGTGCTCCTGGTCGTCCGGCACACGCGTGAGGAAGAGGAGGAGGGCCGGCTGGAACTCGTCGGCGCGGGGGCCGTGGGTCGCCGGGCGCCGCTGGCCGCCGCCCTGCTCACCGGTTGCGGGGCCTCCGTCGCGCTCGGCGTCCTGGTCACGCTGGGACTGCTCGGCCACGGCGCGCTCGGGGCCCTGGCCTTCGGAGGCGCCTTCGCGGGCGCGGGCTGCGCCTTCGCCGCCGTCGGCGCGGTCGCCGCGCAGCTCACCGAGAGCGCCCGCGCCGCGCGGGGCATCGGCGGCGCCGTGCTCGGGCTCGCCTTCCTGGTGCGCGCCGCGGGGGACGGCGGCTCCGGCACCCTGACCTGGCTCTCCCCGCTCGGCTGGGCCGAGAACATACGCCCCTACGGCGGCGAACGCTGGTGGGTGCTCGCGCTGTTCGCCGGGTGGGTCGCCGGGCTCGTCGCCCTCGCGTACGCCCTGGTGGCCCGACGGGACATCGACGCCTCCCTCATCCCGTCGCGTCCCGGACCCGCCGCGGCCGGTCCCCGGCTGCGCGGTGTGCAGGGCCTGGCCTGGCGGTTGCAGCGCGGCTCCCTGTGGGGCTGGGCGTTCGGCTTCGCCGTGGGCGGCGCCACGCTCGGCGCGCTGGCCGACGGGGCCACCGACCTGGTGCGCGGCAATGCGCAACTCGCCGACGTCATCCGGAAGATGGGCGGGGCGTCGGGCCTCGTCGACTCCTATCTCGCCTCGATGAGCGGCGTGATGGGCATGATCGCGGCCCTCTATGCCGTCCAGGCCGTCCTGCGGCTCCAGGGTGAGGAGAACTCCGGCCGCGCCGAACCCGTTCTCGCCACCGGGGTCGGCCGGGTCCGCTGGGCCGTGAGCCACACGCTGCTCGCCGCCGGCGGGTGCGTGCTACTCATGCTGGTCTCCGGGCTCACCATGGGCCTCGGCTACGGGGTGACCGCTGGGGACGCGGGCCGTCAGATGGTGCGGCTGACCGGCGCGGCGCTGGTGCAGCTGCCCGCCGTGTGGTGCGTGGCGGCGGTCGCGCTCCTGCTGTACGGCGCCGTTCCCAAGGCCGCGGTGGCGAGTTGGGGCGTGGCCTCGCTGACCCTGGGGATCGGGCTGTACGGACCGGCGCTGAAGCTGTCGCCCTGGGTGATGGACCTGTCGGTCTTCACGCACCTTCCCAAGGCGCCGTCCGCGGAGGTCACCGCGGGCCCGCTGGTGCTGCTCACCGTGCTGGCGCTCGCCCTGGGCGCGGCCGGACTCACGGCCCTGCGCCGCCGGGACCTCACCGCGTGACGTCACGGCGGCGGCGCACCCCCGCCGCCCGGGAGAACCGGGCGGCCGGGGGCGCGCCGGCGTTCAGCAGCTGACGCGCAGTTCCCGCAGGCCGCGGATGACATATCCCTCGTTCCAGGCCGGTTCCGCCACCAGTTCCAGCCGCGGCGCGCGCCGCAGGAGGGCCGAGAAGGACGCGGCGAGTTCGATGCGGGCCAGGGGTGCGCCGAGGCAGTAGTGAATCCCGGCGCCGAAGGTGATGTGCGGGTTGTCGGGCCGCGTCAGGTCCAGGCTGTCCGGGTCGGCGAACCGCTCGGGGTCGCGGTTGGCGGACCCGAACAGCAGGGCCACCTCGCTGCCGCGCGGGATAACGGTGCCGCCGACCTCGATGTCGTCCAGCACCCAGCGCTCGAACATCTGCAACGGGGTGTCGAAGCGCAGCAGTTCCTCGATCGCGGTCGGCAGCAGCTCCTCCGGCGCCGCGCGCAGCGCCGCCAGCTGCTCGGGGTGCCGGAACAGCGTCCACCAGCCGTTCCCGGTGGTGTTGACCGTCGCCTCGTGCCCGGCGTTCAGCAGCAGCACACAGGTGGAGATCATCTCCTGCTCGCTGAGCCGGTCCCCCTCGTCATGCGCCGCGATCAGCGCGCTGATCAGGTCCTCGCCGGGGGCCTTGCGCCGCTCGGCGATCAGTTCGCGCAGGTACTCGGAGAACTCCACGCTCGCCCGGACCGCCCGTCGGGCGGCCTCCTCGGTCGGGTTGAGCTCGAACATCCCGACGATGTCCGCGGACCACGGCCGCAGCAGATGCCGGTCGCGGGCCGGTATCCCGAGCATCTCGGCGATGACGGCGACCGGCAGCGGTTCGGCGACGGCGGCGATCAGGTCGCCGCCGCCCTCGGCGACCAGCCGCTCGACGAGTTCGCCGGCCAGCCGCTGGACGGTCGGGGTGAGGCGTTCGACGGTGCGCGGGGTGAAGGCCTTGGAGACCAGCCGCCGGATGCGGGTGTGGTCCGGGGCCTCCAGGTCCAGCAGGCCGTTGCCGTTGAGCACGGTGAAGGGCTCGTGCTCGGGCGGCGGCGGGGTGCGCCCGAAGTCCTCGTGGCTGAAGCGGTGCAGGTAGGTACGGCCGAGGCGGCGGTCCCGCAGCAGTGCGCTGACGTCCGCGTAGTGCGGGATCAGCCACTGGCCGCTGGGCTCGAACCAGTGCGCGCGGCCCTCCGCCCGAAGCCGGGAGTACGCCGGGTAGGGGTCGGCCACGAACTCGGCCGACCAGGGATCGAAGGCGGTCGCAGGGCTGCTCATGTGCGGAGACTACCCTCCGTCCCGTCAGCCGCCAGGGGTGACCAGCCGCGCCTCGTACGCGAAGACCGCCGCCTGGGTCCGATCCCGCAGCCCGAGCTTCACCAGTACCCGACTCACGTGGGTCTTCACCGTGGACTCCGCGACGACCAGGTGCCCGGCGATCTCCGCGTTGGACAGTCCCTGGGCGACCAGCACCAGCACCTCGGTCTCACGCTCCGTGAGGTCGCCGACGCGCTCCTGGGTCGGCGGCCGCGGTGTGCCGAGCCGGTTGAACTCGGTGATGAGCCGACGGGTGATCGCCGGGGCCAGCAGGGCGTCCCCGGCGGCGACGACCCGCACCCCGTCGGCGAGCTGGCGCGCGGAGGCGTCCTTGAGCAGGAAGCCCGACGCGCCCGCCCGCAGCGCCTGGTAGACGTACTCGTCCAGGTCGAAGGTGGTCAGTACGAGCACCTTGGCGTCGGCGTCCGCGGCGACGATCTCGCGGGTCGCCTCCAGCCCGTTCATCTCGGGCATGCGGATGTCCATCAGGACCACGTCCGGCCGCAGCGCGGCGACCTGCTCGACCGCCTGCCGGCCGTCGACCGCCTCGCCGACCACCTCGATGTCCGGCTGCGCGTTGAGCAGCACCGAGAACCCCTCGCGGACCATCATCTGGTCGTCCGCGATCAGCACCCGGATGGTCTTCCCGGTCATGCCCGCTCCCCGGGGACCGGGATGAAGACCGCGACCTCGTAGCCGCCGTCGTCGGTGGTCCCGTCGGTCATCTCGCCGCCGAGCATCGTCACCCGCTCCCGCATGCCGGTGATGCCGTGGCCGGCGCCCGGCGAGGGCTTGAGGAGGCCGCGCGGCGGCCCGTTGAGGACCCGCAGGCCGATCCCGCCGAGGACGTAGGAGATCTCGACCCGGGCGGCGGCGCCCGGCGCGTGCCGCAGCGTGTTGCTCAGCCCCTCCTGGATGATCCGGTACGCCGACAGCTCGACGCCCTGCGGCAGTTCGCGCACCGCGCCGGTGACCGTCTTCTCCACCTGGAGCCCTGCCTCGCGCACGTTGGCGATCAGCCGGTCGAGGTCGGCGAGGGTCGGCTGCGGCGCGTCCGGGGCCTGGTAGTCCTCCGCCCGTACGACACCGAGCACCCGGCGCAGTTCGGTGAGGGCGATGACGGCGTTCTCGCGGATGATCGCGAAGCTCTGGGTCAGCTCCTCGGGCGGGTTCTCGACGCGGTAGGGGGCGGCCTCCGCCTGGATGGCGATCACCGACATGTGGTGGGCGACGACGTCGTGCAGTTCGCGGGCGATGGTCGTGCGCTCCTCCAGCAGCGTGCGCCGGGTGCGCTCGACCTCGGTGACGGCGACCTGCGCGGCCACCTCCTTGCGGGAGTCGCGCAGCCCGCGCACCGCCGCCACGACGAACAGCACGACGCCGGACAGGAAGATCATGATGAACGGGTCGGCCCCGTACCAGTCCGCCCAGGAGCTGAAGGCGAGCGCCAGCAGCGCGGTGAGCAGCCACATCTCGGCGGCCACCCGCGGCCGGGTGCGCGCCGCCACCACCCCCATCACCACCAGGTGCGAGACGAACCCGGTGTCCGTCCACGGCCCTGTGGACGACCAGCCGGAGTACAGCAGCGCCGTCACGAACGTCGCCCCGAACGACAGCCACCAGGCGCCGATCGGCCGGAACATCGTCGTCAGCAGCGGCACCCCGGCGAGCAGCGCGGCCAGCACGCCGCCGAGCCCGGCGTAGCCCTCCGTCGCCGTCAGCATCAGCAGCACCGTGAAGCCGGTCAGCGTCGCGTGCGGCAGCCAGCGGGCGTAGCCCCGGAACCGGCGCGGCACCAGGCCGAGCAGGGGGTGCCCGTCACGGAGCGGCGCCATCGGATGGAAGGCGAAGGCGTCGGTTATCAGGTCCCGTCGCAGCCCCTGAAGGGCGCCCCGCGCCATGCGGAGCTCGGTCCGCAGCGTGGTCTGGCTTGTCTCGGTCACGTTCTCACCGTAGGGATCGCTCCGTTCGCCGTCGTCACCGCAGAAGATGACGTCCGGGCATCCGTCTCAAGTACGACACGGGCGTCACCAGGCCAGTTGCGCGATCTCCTCGGCGACCACGGCCGCCGCGTCGGCGTCCGGGTCGATGACCGGGAAGTGGCCCACGTCCGCCAGCAGCGTCAGCTGCGCCTCCTCGCCCGCCTTGGCCGTCGCGGTCACGAAGGCCTCCGCCACCCGCGGCGGCACCACGGTGTCGGCGCTGCCGTGCACGACGGCCACCGGGATGCCGGTGGGCAGCAGCGCGGCCGGGTCGGTCTCGGGGCCGCGCGACGCCAGCTGCTCCGGGCCGCCGAGCAGTTCCGCGACCGCGCCGGAGCACACGTCCAGCTCCACCGCCGTCGTGAAGTCCGCCAGGGGCGACAGCGCGACCACCCCGCGCAGCGGGGCGGGCGCCGGGCGGTGCCAGCGCGACTCCGGCGGCAGTACGTGCCGCGCCGCCGCCCACAGCGCGAGGTGGCCACCGGCGGAGTGCCCGGCGAGCACGATCCGCCGGGGGTCCACGGCCTGCGGGCCCAGGGCCGCCACGGCCAGGTCCGGCACGGCGTCCACGGCGGCGGCCACGTCGTCGAAGGTGTCCGGCCAGCGCCCTGCCGCCGAACCGCCGTTGCCCCGGCGGTACTCCACCGAGGCCACGGCGAAGCCGCGCCGCGCCAGGAACGCCGCGAGCGGCGAGACGTGCCTCCTGTCGTACGCGGTCCGCCAGGCGCCGCCGTGGAAGAACACCACGAGCGGCCCAGGCCGCCCCTCGGCGGCGCCGGCCGGACGGTGGAAGTCGATGATCTGGTCGGGGTGTTCGCCGTACGCGGCGGTGGCGTCCGGCGCCACGGGGGCGTGCCCCAGCGCCGACGCCTCCTCGGCGGCGTCCCGCAGCGCGGCCCCCTCCCCCGCCCCGGCGACGCCGGCCGCGGTGGACTCGCTCGGCCCGGAAGCCGTCTCCGGCCGGCCGGCGGAGACGGGGGGCGGGGTGGGGTCGTGCATGCTTACCGGCTTCCTTCGAGGACCTCGGCGAGGACCCGCGCCGCGCGCTCCGCGTCCGCGAACCTCGTGTACAGCGGGGTGAATCCGAAGCGGAGGATATCCGGCTCCCGGAAGTCCCCCACCACGCCCCGGGCGATGAGTTCGGTCATCACCGCGCCCGCGCCGGCGCACCGCAGGGCGACCTGGCTGCCGCGTTCGGCGTGCGCGGCCGGGGTCACCGCGGTGACAGCCCCCGCCGGGACGTACGCGGCCACGCACTCCAGGAAGAAGTCGGTCAGGGCCAGGCTCTTGGCCCGCACCGCGCCCAGCGACACGCCGTCCCAGACGTCGAGGGCCGTGTCCAGCGCCAGCAGCGACAGGATCTCCGGGGTGCCGACCCGGCCGCGGACGCTGCCGTCGGCGGGACGGTAGGCGGCCTCCATCGCGAACGGGTCGCGGTGGGAGTTCCAGCCCGGCAGCGGCGAGTCGAAGCGCGGTTGCAGGTCGCGGCGGACGTAGAGGTACGCGGGTGCGCCCGGGCCGCCGTTGAGGTACTTGTACGTGCAGCCGACCGCCAGGTCGACGCCGTGCTCGTCCAGGCCCACCGGCAGCGCCCCGGCCGTGTGGCACAGGTCCCAGACCACCAGCGCGCCGGCGGCGTGGACCGCGGCGGTGGTGCCCGGCAGGTCGTTGAGCCGGCCGGTGCGGTAGTCGACGTGGTTGACCAGGACGACGGCGGTGCGCGGGCCGGCCGCGGCGGCGATGCCGTCGGCGTCGACCGCGCGGATCGAGCAGCCGGTCATCCGGGCGGCGGACTCCGCGATGTAGCCGTCGGTGGGGAACGTCGTGGCGTCGACCAGCACCTCGGTGCGGGCCGGGTCGGCCTGCTGGGCCATCCGAACGGCACCCACGACGGCCTTGAAGACGTTGACGCTGGTGGAGTCGCCGACCACGACCTGGCCGGCGGCGGCGCCGACCAGCGCGCCGACACGGTCGCCGATCCGCTCGGGCGCCGTCCACCAGCCGCTCTCGTCCCACGAGCGGATGCGCAGCGCGCCCCACTCGCGCGCGATGACGTCCGCGATCCGGTCCGGCACCCCGGCGGGCAGCGCGCCCAGCGAGTTGCCGTCCAGGTAGATCACGTCGTCCATCACGAAGCGGTCGCGGACCTTGGCCAGTTCGTCGGCGGTGTCGAGGCGCAGCGCCTTCGCCGCCGGGGACTCGGAGTCGGACTCGGACTCGGGGAGGTGCGGATTGTCAGACATGGCTGCGGGCCGTCCAGAGCTCGGGGAACACGTTCTTCGTGGCGCGCTTCTCCAGCCAGGCGACCCCCGCGGAGCCGCCCGTGCCGGTCTTGGCACCCATCGCGCGGCGGGTGGCGACCAGGTGGTCGTTGCGCCAGCGCCAGACCAGTTCGGCGACCTCGGTCAGCGCCTCGCCGAGCCGCACCAGGTCGGCGTCCTGGTCGCCGGAGTAGATCTCCTGCCAGGCCCGCTCGACGGCCGGATCGCCCTCGTACCGCTGGGACAGGTCGTCCCGCGCCGGGATCGCGTGCCCGCGCCGCGCCAGCAGGCGCAGCACCTCGTCGTACAGGCTCGGCTCGTGGAGCGCCTTCTCCAGCTCGGCGTGGACGCGCGGCGAGCCGCGGTGCGGCACCAGCATGGAGGACGACTTCTCGCCGAGGAGGAACTCCATGCGCCGGTACATCGCGGACTGGAAGCCGGAACCCTCACCGAGCGCGGCGCGGTAGGCGTTGAACTGCGCCGGGGTGAGGTGCGCGATCGGCTCCCAGGAGGCGTTCAGCGACTCCAGTTCGTACGTGCTGCGCTTGAGCGCCGCCAGCGCCGTCGGCAGGTCGTCGGCGGCCAGCGCCCGGGAGGCGGTCTCCCACTCGTGCACGATGACGGTGAACCACAGCTCCATGACCTGGGTGGTCACCAGGAAGACCATCTCGCCGGGGTCGTCGGAGCGGGGCTGCTGGAGATGGGTGAGGACGTCCGCCTGGACGTAGTCCTCGTACGGGGTCGTTCCCTCGAAGTCCAGGTGCGGGGCCTCGGGGGCCGCCTGGGAAACATCGGGGTGGTGGGACATCGGTGTCTCCGTGAATACGAGCTACCGGGTAGCGGTCTGCCCCCCGCCGTACGACGGCGGGCCCCGGTCCCCTCGGGCCGGCGCTCACGCGCGTGCCGGACCCATCGCGCATCATGCGTGGTCGGGGCCCGGTCCGGCAAGCCCCTCCCACCTGCCGCGATGGTCCTGGCTCGGCCGTTCCGGGCCCCGCGGGCATCAGCCCAGGGTGTCCGCGGCGGTCGGGGAGGAGTCCCGCAGGAAGGTCGAGCAGCGCTCGTACTCCTCCTTCTCGCCGATCGACTGCGCGGCCCGCGCCAGCGCGTGCAGGGCGCGCAGGAAGCCGCGGTTGGGCTCGTGCTCCCAGGGCACCGGGCCGTGGCCCTTCCAGCCGTTGCGGCGCAGGGCGTCCAGGCCGCGGTGGTACCCGGTGCGCGCGTAGGCGTACGACTCGACGACCCGGCCGCCGGCGAAGGCATCGTCCGCCAGCTCGGCCCAGGCCAGGGAGGACGTCGGGTACTTCGCGGCGACATCCGCGGCGGCCGCCCCGGAGGCGAGCAGCTCGCGCGGCTCGGGGTCGTCGGGCAGGTGGGTCGGGGGCGGTCCCCCGAGCAGGTTCTCGTGAATGGCCATGGGCCCCAGTATGGCCGGGGCCCGGCCCCTCCTCGTGGAGGGACCGGGCCCGGTGGCGGTGCCGTGCGCGCGGGCGACGGCTACTTCATGCGGGTACCGGCGGAACGCAGGTCGCCGCAGGCCTCGACGACGCGGGCGGCCATGCCGGCCTCGGCCGACTTGCCCCAGGTGCGCGGGTCGTACTGCTTCTTGCTGCCGACCTCGCCGTCGACCTTCAGCACACCGTCGTAGTTGCGGAACATGTGCTCCACGACCGGGCGGGTGAAGGCGTACTGGGTGTCGGTGTCGATGTTCATCTTGACGACGCCGTTCTCCAGCGCCGTGGCGATCTCCTGCTTGGTGGAGCCGGAGCCGCCGTGGAAGACGAACCAGAACGGCTCCTGCTTGCCGTACTTGGCGCCCACGCCCGCCTGGAGGTCCTTCAGGAGCTCGGGGCGGAGCACGACGTTGCCCGGCTTGTAGACACCGTGCACGTTGCCGAAGGAGGCGGCGAGCAGGTAGCGGCCCTTCTCGCCCAGGCCGAGGGCCTCGGCGGTGCGCAGCGCGTCCTCGACGGTGGTGTAGAGCTCGTCGTTGATCTCGTGGGAGACGCCGTCCTCCTCACCGCCGGTGGGGGTGATCTCCACCTCGAGGATGATCTTCGCCTTGGCGGCCTCGGCCAGCAGCTCCTGCGCGATGGCGAGGTTGTGGTCGAGGGTCTCGGCGGAGCCGTCCCACATGTGCGACTGGAACAGCGGGTTGCGGCCGGCGGCCACGCGCTCCTGCGAGATCTTCAGCAGCGGGCGCACATAGCCGTCGAGCTTGTCCTTCGGGCAGTGGTCGGTGTGCAGCGCGACGTTGACCGGGTACTTCTCCGCGACGATGTGCGCGAACTCGGCGAGCGCCACCGAACCGGTGACCATGTCCTTGTTGTACTGGCCGCCGAGGAACTCGGCGCCGCCCGTGGAGATCTGGACGATGCCGTCGCTCTCCGCCTCCGCGAAGCCGCGCAGCGCGGCGTGCAGGGTCTGGGTCGAGGTCACGTTGATGGCCGGGTAGGCGAACCTGCCTGCCTTCGCCCGGTCGAGCATCTCGCTGTAGATCTCGGGGGTTGCGATGGGCATTGTGTCCGCTCCTTGTGATGTGCGGGTTGTTCGGTGAGTGACCCTGACCTGGGATCGACGTCATCGTCGCCCCCATCTTGGCAGACGACCGCATCAGCTCCACACTATGCGCACCGCGGACATACGTCAGGGGTCGGTGGTTTCACGTGAAACCACCGACCCCTGATGAAAACCCCAGCTCAGGACGGGAGTCAGGCCAGATCGAGGTCCTCGAGACCGAAGGCCTTGAGGTACGGAAGACCCGCCTCCGCGATGGCCGGCGCGGCGCCGCGCTCGACGATCACGGCGACCGCGACCACCTCGGCGCCGGCCTCGCGGGCGGCCTCCACGGCGGTCAGCGGGGAGCCGCCGGTGGTGGAGGTGTCCTCCACGACCAGCACCCGGCGGCCCGCGATGTCCGGGCCCTCGATGCGGCGCTGCATACCGTGCGCCTTCTGCGCCTTGCGGACCACGAACGCGTCCAGCTTCCGGCCGCGCGCGGCGGCGGCGTGCAGCATCGAGGTGGCGACCGGGTCGGCGCCCAGGGTGAGCCCGCCGACCGCGTCGAAGTCCAGGTCGGCGGTGGTGTCCAGCATGACCTGGCCGACCAGCGGGGCGGCCTCGGCGTCCAGCGTGATCCGGCGCAGGTCGATGTAGTAGTCGGCCTCGAGGCCCGACGACAGGGTCACCTTGCCGTGCACCACGGCCTTGTCCTTGATCTGCCGCAGCAGGGCTTCACGCGCGTCGCTCATGGTCGCGAGCCTATCCGAGCCGTTCCCAGGCCCAGGTCGCGCGCATCTCCAGCGGCTCGATCGGGGTCACCAGCCGCGGGTCGGTGTTGAGGCCGTTGGGCGGACCGGACTGCGGCTCGACGCAGACCGCCTCGGGCTGCTCGTCGTACAGCACCACCCACGGGGCCGGGCTGGTGACCCGCAGCAGCAGCTCACCCGGCCAGGTCAGCGTCACGTCCACACCGTCCGGCATGCCGAAGCAGTCGTCCCACGGGCGCGGCTTGGGGTCGACCCGGCGCCCGGTGGGCAGGTGGTCCTCGCCGCGCTCCTCCATCCAGCCGGGGGAGAACGCGATCTCAGCGTCCTGGCCGCCGCTGCCGAGGTTGCGCAGGAACCAGGGGTGCCAGCCGGCCTGGGCGGGGAAGGAGTCGCCGGTGGTCTCCACGCTCATGGTGAGCTCGGCGTGGTCCTCGGCGAGCACAAAACGCTGGGTGACCCGGCCCTTGTACGGCCAGGGCTCGGCCAGGTCGAAGTAGAAGCTGGCCTCGGTGGCGGTGCCGCCCGGTGCCTGCGCCCACGCGGTGTGCCGGCCGGTGCCGTGGATGGCGTGCGGGCCGGCGTCGCGGGGCAGCTGATGCAGCACGCCGCCGTTGCGGAACTGCCCGTCCCGGGTGCGGCCGCACCACGGCACCATCGGGAACGAGCCGAATTTCTCGCCCTGCCTGAGCAGCTCCACGCCGTCGACGGTCAGCGAGGCGACACGGCAGCCGCGATCCGGGTGGATCGTCAGCCGTGCCTGTCCTGCCTCGAGTTGGACTGCGTTCTCGTCGGTTCGCCCGTCATGGGTCTGGTCCGTGGCCACGCACCAGACCCTACGGGAACGACCGCCTGCGGCGCCTCAGCACGCGCCCCGCGACCACCGCCGACAGCAGCAGGGCTGCCGCGGCCGGGGCATAGCGGCGCAGCGACGCCGTGGCCGAACCGTTCTGCGGGGCCGGCACGGGGGCGTACCGGCCGCGCGGCGGGGCGTGGTCGACCTCCTCGGCACTGCGGCCGATGAGGGTGCGGCGCGCGTAGGCGGCCTCGGCGGGCAGATCGATCCCGGCGGGGTCCTCCGGGACGTCGGGGACCCGGCCGATGGGGCCGATGCCGTCGATGTCGTCGTCCTCGTCGTCGAGATCGCCCGCGAGGTCGTCGTCGAGCTGCTCGGCGGCGTCGCCGGGTTCCCCGGGCTCCCCGGGAGCGCGGGCGTCGCGGGTCTCGTGCACGTCGTGCACGGTGAACTCGTCGACCTGCGCGGGCAGGTCCTCCTCGGCGAGGTCCACCAGGCCCGCGACCTCCTCGATGCCCGCCCCGGCCGGCTCCAGGTCGGAGGTGAGGGCGGCGGCGAAACGGTCCAGCAGCCGTACCCCGGCGGCCGCCGCCACGGCGTCGTCGTACTCCGCGAGCCGCCCGTCGGCCTGCGCCCCGCCGGTGAAGGTCAGCAGCGTCCCGCCCGACACGGCGTCCACACCGACCTCCAGCGCCAGCTTGACCGTGCCGGCACCGCGGGCCTCCACCGCCTCGCCCTCGACGGACAGGCCGCCGCCGCGCGGGGCCAGCCGGAGGGTGCCGCGGTAGGTGATCGTCGAACCGCCGATGCGGAGCCTCAGCCGGCCGGCAAGGCCCTCGGCGGCACCTGCGTCGCGCTGGAGGCCGGGAACGCAGCGGGCGACGCGCTCCAGGTCGGCGAGCGCCTGGCGAATGGTTTCGGCCGGAAACGGAACGAACACCTCATGCGGCTCCATGCGGGCGAGCCTAATAGCCCCCGGCGCGATCCGTCGGGCGATCGGGCCGGGTTCGCGCCCCCGGGTGCCGCCCACGAGCGCCTGACGGCACACACCCGACCCGGGGCACCCCGCCTCACGCACCCGCGCGGCGGCCCGGGGCGGCTCGTACGCGGATGCGTCAACCTGCCGGCAGCAGATCACGCACGGCAGCCGCGAGCGACACTCACCCAACCCCGGTCGGCCCGCACGCGGACGCATCAACGCGGACGGCGGCAGATCACGCACCACGGACACGCCCGCCCGGCCCGGGTCAGTCTCTATGCGGATGCACCCATGTGGTTCGCGGCAGATCGCGGCACCGCAGACGCACCCGCACAGCGCGTGCCGGTCGCGAACGACACCCACCGGGCCCGGGGCAGCCCGCACGGAGACGCATCAGCCCGGCGCACGGCGGCAGCGGCGAGGCGCGCGACCGCCCAACCCCCGTCAGCCCGTGCGGGGATGCATCAACGTGGACGGCGGCAGGTCGGGTACCGCGGAGGCACCGGCGCGGCGGGCGGCTGCCGCGAGCGAGGCGGGGGACAGGGAGCGCAGGCGGGGGGCGTCGGCCGCCAGGCGCAGGGGCGGGGGGTGCCGGGCGGCGAGGACGAAGCCCCAGTCGCCGATCCAGTAGTCGGTGGTACGCAGGCCCGTCGCGCGCACCGTGGCGTCGACGGTCCAGAAGCCCTTCTGCGGCGCGCCCGCGTGCACGGCCAGCCGCCCGCCCGGGGCCAGCGCGCGCTCGGCAAGGCCGTAGAACTCCTGCGAGTACAGCTTCGCGCTGCGCGACATCCCCGGGTCGGGCAGATCGGCCAGCACGACGTCGTACGCACCCGGAGCCTGCGGCGACCGGCGCAGCCAGTCGAAGGCGTCCCCGGTCCGCACCCGTACCCGGGGGTCGCGGTAGGCGTGCCGGTTCAGCCGGGAGAGCTCCGGGTCGGTGCGGGCGAGCGCGACGAGTTCGGCGTCGAGGTCGACCAGCGTCACCGACCGGACGCCGGGGTAGCGCAGTACTTCCCGCAGCGCGAGGCCGTCGCCGCCGCCGAGGACGAGCACGCGGCGGTGCGGCCCTGCCATCGCGGGATGGACCAGGGCCTCGTGGTAGCGGTACTCGTCGCGGCCGGACACGCGCAGCCGCCCGTCGAGCCAGAGCCGCAGCGGCGAGCCGGTGAGCACGACCTCCTGGACCGCGGTCCGCTCGGCCAGCCGCACGTGGCCGCCGTACAGGGCCTCCCGCGCCGCCCGTTCGAAGGGCCCGGCCGCCCAGGCCGCCGCGGCCAGCACCGCGAGAACGGCGACATTGGCGGTGAGCAGCCGGGCACGCGCCCGGGGGGGCACGTCGGCGCGGAACAGCCACAGCACGACGATCCCGCCCGCGACCGCGTTGACCGCGCCGGTGAGCAGCGCGCCGGTCAACTGGCCCAGTAAGGGAAGGAGAAGGAAGGGGAAGGCGAGGCCGCCGACCAGGGCGCCCACGTAGTCCGCGGCGAAGAGGTCGGCGACGGCGCCCCCCGCTTCCTGCCTGCGGATCCGCTGGATCAGCGTCATCAGCAGCGGGACCTCGGCCCCGATGAGCACCCCGATCGCGAACGCGAGGCCCACCATGGCCGGACGGGACTGGCCGTACCAGGCGAAGCCCGCGTACAGCCCCATCACCGACAGCCCGCCGACGAGCGCCAGCGCGATCTCCACCGCGGCGAAGCCGACCGCCGGTGTGCAGGTGAGCCGCTTGGCGAGCAGGGAGCCCACGCCCATGGCGAAGACCATGACCGACAGCACGACGGACGCCTGCGTGACGGAGTCGCCCACCAGGTACGAGGCGAGGGCGACCAGTTCGAGCTCGTACACCAGCCCGCACGCGGCGCAGACGAAGACCACGGCCAGCACCAGTGCCCGCGCCTGCCCCGCCGGGACGGGCAGCCGCAGCCGGCCCGCCGGGGGCCGGGACCCGGCCGCGGTGGAGGTCGACTGGTCGATCATGTCTGAACGCTATGTCACGTGTACGGCGTCGGACGTCACCCACAGGGGTGCGACGGGTGGCACCCGGCGGCGCGTTGACGCCCCCGAGGTCGCCCGCCGTACCCACGCTCACGTCTGCGCGCTCAGCCTCGACCGGGTCGCGACCAACCGCCCCTCCTGGGGGTACGCGTGCCAGGTGCGCCACAGCACGCTCCCGGCGCTGTACTGCACGAGCATCGCGGTGAACGCGTGCGGATCACCCGGGAACGTGCCCGCGAGGCCGTTGGGGTGATCGGCCACGAGTGCGAGCAACTCCTGTGCGCGTCCGGCGAAACCGCCCCACGTCAGCGTCTCGATCCGCGCCGCGAACTCGTAGTCCCAGCCGGCCACCCGTCTGGCCACCCCGAAGGGCAGCGGCGTGCTGCTGCCCGGCATGCAGGCCACGGTCTCCGAGCACCGGCCGCTCGGGGAGTCCAGGAGGACCTGGTGGGACGCTCCGAGCAGCCGCAGCTGGACGTGGACCGCGGGCGCGGCGGCCGCCGCCGGGCCGATGCCAGGGAGTTCACGGTCGAGCACGGCCAGCGCCGGCAGCTCGTCCATTCCCAGACACCAGGCCAGGTCCCCAGCGCGGGTGTCGGTGTAGGCGGTCTGAAGGGTGGTGAGCATGGGATCGGCTCCGCAGGCGCATCGCGAGCAAGCAGGGAAGGGGGAAGAAGGCCGGGAAGGGAAAATTCACACGGAAGAAGGCGGGGCGACCCGCGACTGTGGGGAAATCGCCCGTCGGCATGCGCCCACGCAGGGGTCGGAGAATACGCAATCATGAAAGGCGCGCCGTCCTCAGCCTTTTTACCCATCTCCACCCGCTTTACATCCCCAAGGGCGTGTACGGGTTCAGGTGTTCACCACAAATGCGCCCGACGGGTGAGTAACCCACCGGGCGCATATGCGATTCGCCTCGGGCAATGCGCAATTTCGTGTCGTCAGCTTCCGCCGCCGCAGCCACCGCCGCCGCCGCCGCAGGAACTGCCCCCGCCGCAGGAGGAGTGGCCTCCGCCGCCGCACGAGTGGTGGCTTCCGTGGCCGCTGTCGCCTCCCCCGTGGTGACCGCCGTGGTGACTGCCGTGGTGACCCCCGCCTCCCCCGTGCGGCGACGGGCCGCTGTCCCCCGCCCACCAGGCGCCGACCGACGCCCCGCCCGCATCGGCGGCCGACGAGCCGAACCTGCTCCGGCCGCGGCCCCGCCCCCGATGGCCGCTCCGTACGGCCGCGACCACCAGTCCCACTACCAGACCGAACCCTATGAGGATCACCAGAATGACAACAAGAGGTCCCATCGGTACCACCCCCCGCTTTCCTTGCTTTCCGTTGTGCCACGGTGATGCCCTTGGCCCTCGCGGCCGAAAGCAGAGTTGAGGAAGTCCAGAGGTTTCCGGGTACGCGAAGGCCCCTGGTCTGCGTCAGGAGCAGAACCAGGGGCCGAGGGTGAACGACTGGGCCGTCCAAGGGCCGTGATCTTCAACATCAGGCAGGGCAAACGAGGGCGTGCCCTCCACCTGCTTGATCTGCCGCACCAAGTGCGGATTCCCCTGCCTCCTCAAGGCACCCGGCGTCGCTCACGCTCCCTGGTCGTGCTCGCCCAGGTGCCAACGACGTCAGATGACCAAGATGTTGCACGGTGGGTCAGAACCAGTGCAGGCAGTGCGGGGGGCGCTCGGCGCGGAAGAGAGTGTCGGCGAGGGTGGCAGCACCGGGGCGGTGGGCCCGAATGTGCCCGCCCCGCACGAGGGTGCTCGGGGTGGTGCCACCGAGGTAGACCGAGCCCAGGTGGCTCATGTCCAGCGACAGGTCGGGTTCCTGGTCCGTGGGGACACAGTCCGCCTTGCCGTCCCGGACTGTCAGCAGGTACCGGCCGTGCTCGCCGAGGAACGGGTCGTCGACGTCGAGGACGAGCTCGCCGTCCGTGAACCAGCCGCGCGCGGTCAGCGCACGCGGGACGTCCAGCAACCGCACCCAGAGCCAGTCGGTGTGGGTTGCCTGGCCGGCCCGGAAATCCGCAAACTGCCAGCGCAACGGGTGATCGGTCGTGACGTGCTTGAACACGACCTCAGTGACCAGGTCGTGGCCGAGCACGAACCGAGCCAGCGCTGTGAAGGCGGTGTCGGTGGTGGCGATGGTCTCGTCGACCGTCAGAGTGTCGGACTCTCCGAGGGAGTAGCTGGCGTACCCGTCCGGGACGCCGTCGGTGTCGCGGTGGACGGCAACGTAGCGCGGTGCCGGGGCGACGGGGGGCTGCCCTGCGCCCAGGGCCCACCAGCGGTGCGGCCGGGACAGCGCACCGGGCTGTGCGCGGCGGTACCGGTCGTAGACCTCTTCCAGGATCTCGCCGCACTCGGCTCGCGGCAGCAGCTCGACTGAGCCGGTCGCCGTGACGTCGGCCGATCCGCGCGCACGCGGTACGGCGAGGGCGGCCTTGTGGCGCGGCACGGTCAGCCGGCCCGTGTAGGTCGCCGGTCCGTAGCCGAACCTGCCGTAGATCGGGGCTTCGGAGGCCAGCAGTACGGAGAGGAACTCCCCTCGCTCCCGGAACTCCGTGAGTTGATGCCGCATCATGGCGCTGAGGACGCCTTGGCGCCGGTGTGAGGGCAGGACGCCGACGGCGCTGACCCCGGCGGCCGGGACGACGGCCTCACCGGGCAGGGTGAGCTCGAAGGAGTACGCGCCCGCGGTGCCGACGGGCCGCCCATCCGCCGTCGTGGCCAGCAGGTTGCGGTCCATTTCGAGCGCCGCCCACCAGACTCCGCCGCCGCCCTCGGTCGGGGTTTCCGGGAAGCGCCCGAACGCGGCATGGAGTGTGTCGACGAAAACGTCGCGGTCCTGGTCGGTCGTGGGACGGATCTTCATTGCTGCCGCTGCCTCCCCGCAATGCCGGCACCACGCTCATGGCGCCCGCCACAGTGCAGCGTCGAGCCGCGGCTGGGTCAAGCCAATTACGGCCGCCCGAAGCCGATGTTGCTCGGGCCGTCCGTGGGCCGTCCGAGGGCAGCCGACGACGCCGGACGACGCCGGCCTTCCCCTGGTCAGAGGTGGCGCGTTGGGCACCGCCGCAGGTGTTCACCCACGAAGCCACGTTGAGGAAGTCCGGAGGTTCGGCGGAGGATGGCGGGCATGACCTCCTCGCGACCCCCGCTCAACCGCGCACTCGCGGAGTTCGGCACCACCATCTTCGCCGAGATGTCGGCCCTCGCCGCCCGCACCGGCGCGATCAACCTCGGCCAGGGATTCCCCGACACCGACGGCCCCGAGGAGATCCGCGAGGCCGCCGTCCGGGCGCTGCGCGACGGCCGCGGCAACCAGTACCCGCCCGGGCCGGGCGTGCCCGAGCTGCGGCAGGCCGTCGCCGGTCACCAGGCGCGCTTCCACGGCCTGACGTACGACCCGGACACCGAGGTCCTGGTCACCGCGGGCGCCACCGAGGGCATCGCCGCCGCCATGCTCGGCCTGCTCGAACCGGGCGACGAGGTGATCGCCTTCGAGCCGTTCTACGACTCGTACGCCGCCTGCATCGCCATGGCCGGCGCCGTCCGCGTCCCGCTCACCCTGCGCGCCCCCGCCTTCCGCCCCGACCTCGACGCGCTGCGCGACGCGATCACCCCGCGCACCCGGCTGCTGCTGCTCAACAGCCCCCACAACCCCACCGGGACCGTGCTCAGCCGCGAGGAACTGACCGCCGTCGCGGAACTCGTGCTCGAACACGACCTGCTGGTCGTCACCGACGAGGTCTACGAGCACCTGACCTACGACAGCGAGCACATCCCGCTCGCCGCCCTGGCCGACCGCTTCCCGGGCCTGCGCGAGCGCGTCGTCACCATCTCCAGCGCGGGCAAGACGTTCTCGTTCACCGGCTGGAAGGTCGGCTGGGTCACCGCCGCCCCGCCCCTGGTGAGCGCGGTCCGCGCGGCCAAGCAGTACCTGACGTACGTGGCCTCGGGCCCGTTCCAGTACGCCGTCGCGGAAGCCCTCGCCCTGCCCGACGCCTACTTCCGCGACTTCCGCGACGGCATGCGGCGCAAGCGCGACCTGCTCGCCGACGGGCTGCGCGCGGCCGGATTCGAGGTCCACGAGCCGCAGGGCACGTACTTCATCACCACCGACATCACCCCCTTCGGCGAGAAGGACGCCCTCGCCTTCTGCCGCGCCCTCCCCGAACGCTGCGGCGTCGTCGCCGTCCCCAACTCCGTCTTCTACGACGACCCCGACGCGGGCCGCAGCCAGGTCCGCTTCGCGTTCTGCAAGCGCGACGACGTCCTCACCGAGGCGGCGACCCGTCTCCGCGAGGCGTTCACCGGTTGAGCGGGGGTGCGGGGGCGATGGCGAGCAGCGGCCCGAGCAGGGCGGCCGGGTCCGTGCCGTCGGCAAGATCGCTGACCTGTCCGTCGCCGACCTCGACGACGCGCCACGCGCCGTCGCTGCGCCGGGCGAGGTCGGTGGCGACGAACCGGCAGCCCAGCCTGCGCACCAGGGGACGGACGGGGTCGAGAGCCGGTGCGGGCCGCAGCCCGGGGGTGTCGGGGTGCCCGGTCGCCAGTACCGGTTCACCGTCGAGCCACCAGATCCGGGCCTCGCCGATGTCCCGCCGGAAGTCCTCGAAGGCGCGAAGGACGACTCCGCCCGCCAGAGAGTCCGCCTGCCGTTCGACGAAGCGGGACACCACGGCATGGACGGCGGAGGTGTCCGCGAGGTCGGGCAGGTAGCAGGCTTCGTCCCATTCGTGCTTGCGGGACTTCACGAAGTCCTTGACGATCCCCGGACCGTGCGGGAGATCCGCGGCGGCCCGTGCGAGCGCAGGCGGACCCGGCGGTCTTCCGGGTTCTCCGGGTATCCAGGCGCTCGCCGGTGTGACCTCGGCGAAGGTGGCGTACCAGCCGGGGAGTTCATGTGCCGTCCGGTACATCGGCGGCGTGGTCAGCAAGTGGGCGCCTCGTCCGGCCAGTGCCGCGTCGAGCTCGGCATAGACGTCGGTGGGGATCATCCAGCCGCGGTACCAGACCGCTCCCAGGCCGTGCGGCACGCGCCGCACGGCCTCGTCCGCGCGGCCGAGCAGCAGGGCGTCGTGATCCACCAGCGCCACCTCTGCCCCGGCCCGGCGGGCGGCATCCGCCTGCGGCGCGAAGTGCGGATCGCAGCGAGCCGGTCGAAGGGGGTCGTTGCACAGCAGCACGGAGACGGTCACCGCCCCACAGTAGGGGCCGGGTGACCGGCTGGGTCCGCTCCGGGCGGCGGCGCCGAAACGGCGGCAGCCCGGCCTCGCGCGGCCGCCGGGGGCGGTCGTGCGGGGCCGGGCTGCCGCGTTGGCCTGCGTCAGTCCTCGGTGTCGCCGTCGGCCTCACCGTCGGAGGAGTCGGCGTCCTTCTCCAGCCCCAGCGCCTCGAGGATCCACTTCTCGAACTCGATGGACGCGCGCACCCAGCTGACCGTGCTGGAGACGAAGTGCTCCAGGCCGACGCCGAGACCGATCAGCATCTGGGCCTCGCCGATCAGGCGGACGGTGCCGTCGTCGTGGGTGTGGGTGTAGACCTTCGGCCACAGCGTGCGGCGGTTCCAGTCGTCGAGCGCCTCGTGCAGCTGAGGCTTGTCCTCGATGCTGTACGGGCGGTCGTAGAAGGTCCGGACCGCGAAGATCTGCTGGTCCTCCTCCCCGCGGAACATGAAGTAGGTGCGGAACTCCTCCCACGGCGCGGCGAGGTCGCCCTCCTCGTCGACGACGTACTTGAGCTCCATCTGCTCCAGCAGCTGCTTGACCAGATCCTGGTCAGGAATGACCACGTTCCCGGCAGGGCCGGGCTGGGGGTCCGGCTGGCCCCCGAAATTCGGAATCGAGGACGGGTCGATGCTCACCTTGGAGTTCCCTTCGTACGGATAACACCATCCTCCCTCACGGCGGGCCGCGCTGTGCAAGCGCGGCCCGTCCTGCCGGCGACGCGTCGCCGGACTCAGAGAGTCTTTCCGGTGGCCGCCCCCACCAGCAGCTGGTCACCGACCCGGTCGACCCGCACCGTGTCGCCGTCCCTGACCTCGCCGGCCAGGATCTCGCGGGCGAGCTGGTCGCCGATCGCGGTCTGCACCAGGCGGCGCAGCGGCCGGGCGCCGTAGGCCGGGTCGTTGCCCTCCTCGGCCAGCCAGTCCAGCGCCTCGTCGGTGATGTCGAGGCCGATCCGGCGGTCGCGCAGCCGCCGGGCCAGGCGGTCGATCTGCAGCCGCGCGATGTGGCGCAGTTCGTCCTTGCCGAGGGCGGTGAAGACGACGATGTCGTCCAGCCGGTTCAGGAACTCCGGCTTGAAGGAGGTGCGGACCGTCTCCAGGACGCTCTCCTTCTTCTCCTCGTCGCTCAGCACCGGGTCGACCAGGTACTGGCTGCCCAGGTTGGAGGTGAGGACGAGGATGGTGTTGCGGAAGTCGACGGTGCGGCCCTGGCCGTCGGTGAGCCTGCCGTCGTCGAGCACCTGGAGCAGGACGTCGAAGACCTCGGGGTGCGCCTTCTCCACCTCGTCCAGCAGCACCACCGTGTACGGGCGGCGGCGCACGGCCTCGGTGAGCTGGCCGCCCTCCTCGTAGCCGACGTAGCCGGGAGGCGCGCCGACCAGGCGGGCGACGGAGTGCTTCTCGCCGTACTCGCTCATGTCGATGCGGACCATGGCCCGCTCGTCGTCGAAGAGGAAGTCGGCGAGCGCCTTGGCCAGCTCGGTCTTGCCGACGCCGGTCGGGCCGAGGAAGAGGAACGAGCCGGTGGGACGGTCCGGGTCGGCGATGCCGGAGCGGGAGCGGCGCACCGCGTCGGACACCGCGCGCACGGCCTCGGCCTGGCCGATCAGCCGCTTGCCGAGCTCCTCCTCCATGCGCAGCAGCTTCTGGGTCTCGCCCTCCATCAGGCGGCCGGCCGGGATGCCGGTCCAGGCGGCGACCACGTCGGCCACGTCGTCCGGGCCGACCTCCTCCTTGACCATCGTGCCGCGCTTGGCCACTTCCTCGGCCTCGGTGGCCTCGGCGAGCTCCGCCTCCAGCTTCGGCCTCTCGCCGTACATCAGCTTGGACGCGGCCTCGAAGTCGCCGTCGCGCTGGGCGCGCTCAATGCGGGTGGTCAGGTCGTCCAGGCGCTCCTTGAGCTCGCCGACCCGGTTCAGGCCCTCCTTCTCCTTCTCCCAGCGGGCGGTCAGGCCGCGCAGTTCCTCGTCCTTGTCGGCGAGGTCCTTGCGCAGCTTCTCCAGCCGCTGCTTGGAGGCGGGGTCGGTCTCCTTCTCCAGCGCCATCTCCTCCATGCGCAGCCGGTCCACGGAGCGCTGCAGCTCATCGATCTCGACGGGCGAGGAGTCGATCTCCATGCGCAGCCGCGAGGCGGCCTCGTCGACCAGGTCGATGGCCTTGTCGGGCAGGAAGCGCGCGGTGATGTAGCGGTCGGACAGGGTGGCGGAGGCGACGAGGGCGGCATCGGCGATCTGCACCTTGTGGTGCGCCTCGTAGCGGCCCTTGAGTCCGCGCAGGATCGCGATGGTGTCCTCGACACTGGGCTCGGCGACCAGCACCTGCTGGAAGCGGCGTTCCAGGGCGGGGTCCTTCTCGATGCGCTCGCGGTACTCGTCGAGCGTGGTCGCGCCGACCATGCGCAGCTCGCCGCGGGCCAGCATCGGCTTGAGCATGTTGCCCGCGTCCATGGCGGAGTCGCCGCCGGCACCCGCGCCGACGACCGTGTGCAGTTCGTCGATGAAGGTGACGATCCGGCCGTCGCTGGCCTTGATCTCCGCCAGGACCGCCTTCAGCCGCTCCTCGAACTCGCCGCGGTACTTCGCGCCGGCGACCATCGCGCCGAGGTCGAGGGCGACCAGGCGCTTGTTGCGCAGGCTCTCGGGCACGTCGCCCTTGACGATGCGCTGGGCCAGGCCCTCGACGACCGCGGTCTTGCCGACACCGGGCTCGCCGATGAGGACCGGGTTGTTCTTGGTGCGCCGGGACAGCACCTGCACCACGCGCCGGATCTCGTTGTCCCGGCCGATGACCGGGTCGAGCTTGCCCTCGCGGGCCGCGGCGGTGAAATCGGTGCCGTACTTCTCGAGCGCCTTGTACGTGCCCTCGGGATCGGGTGTCGTCACGCGCTGACCTCCCCTGATCTGCTCGAACGCGTCCTGCAGCTTCTTGCCTGTGGCACCGTACTGCGCCAGCAGCCCGCCGGCGGCCCCGCCCTTGAGGGCGATGCCGATCAGCAGATGCTCGGTGGACACATAGGCGTCCCCGAGTTCCTTCGCGCGTGCGGTGGCGTCCGCGATCACGGCGAGCAGCTCACGGCTCGCCTGCGGGGGCGCCACCGTGCTGCCCTGCACGCTGGGCAGTCCGGCCAGCAGCCGCTCGGTCCCGGTCCGCACCGCGGCGGCGTCGGCGCCGGTGGCGGCGAGCACGTCCAGCACGCTGTCGTTCTCAGGCTGCTCCAGCAGTGCGAGCAGCAGGTGCGCGGGAGTGAGGTCCGCGTGGCCCTCGGACACCGCCTTGGCGTTGGCGGCACCCACGGCCTCCCGGCTCTTGTTGGTCAGCTCGGCGTCCACGTCCGCGTACTCCTCCTTCTGAAGCCACTTCGAAGCTGCCTGGTTCAGCGTGAGACAAGTTGAGTCTATTCCACTCAAGTCTGTGAATGCCAGCTCCGGGGCCCGAAAAGCCCGGGCGTCCCGCCCACTGTCCGCGCCCCACCGCCGCCGCGCAGGCACCCGTGTCCGCTTCGAGGGCAATCCCGTGAGCGGCCGCCGGAAACGGGTGGGCAAGCCTCCGCGCCCGACTTCGCCGCCTCCAAGGAGAGGGCCGACGTCCCGTTCGCCCACGGACCCCCGCACCGCGGCCTCCGGCAACGGGGCCGAGCCGCCCGCGCCCAGGGCTCCATCGCCCTGGCGCCCACCGGGTGACATCCTTCCCGGTATGACCGTCGACCCGCGCGACCCCGACCCCGGCTACCTCGCCTTCTGGCAGGAGTACCTGATGAGCACGCTCACGACCCACCGGCCCGACGGCTCTCCGCACGTCGTGCCGGTGGGGGTGACGTACGACCCCGGGGCGGGGCTCGCGCGGGTGATCACCAACAAGGCGAGCCGCAAGGTCGCCAACATCCTGGCGGCCGGGCCGGAGGGGGCCAGGGTCGCGGTCTGCCAGGTCGCCAAGGGGCGCTGGGCGACGCTGGAGGGCGTGGCCCGGGTCAACACCGATCCGGAGGCCGTCGCGGACGCCGTGCGCCGCTACGCCGAGCGCTACGGGCGCACCCCCGCCCCGAACCCGGACCGGGTCGTCGTCGAGATCGCGCTGACCCGCGCCATGGGCCGCGCCTGAACCCCTTTGACCCCGTCAATCCCATCCCGTGAACACCCCTGCATGTTGCATGATTGACGCTCCGGCAGATTCGGGCGGCATGACGTACGGGGAGGTGCCCGGGGGTGGCACGGGTTGTGGGAATCGATCTCGGAACGACGTACTCCGCGGTGGCGGTGGCCGACCGGACCGGCACCGCGTCCATCGTCCGCAACCGTGAGGGGGAGAACATCACCCCGTCCGTGGTGATGTTCCAGGGCGACACCGTGGTCGTCGGCTCGCAGGCCAAGCGGTCCGCGGCGACCGCGCCGGACCACGTCGTGCAGTTCGTCAAGCGCTACATGGGCGAGCCCCATCCCGTCTACACCTCCGAGTCCGGCACGGCCTTCCGCCCCGAGGAGATCTCCGCGCTGATCCTCAAGCGGCTCAAGGAGGACGCCGAGATGATGCTCGGCGAGCCGGTGGAGCGCGCCGTGATCACCGTCCCCGCGTACTTCGACGACGCCCGCCGCAAGGCCACCCAGGACGCCGGCCGGATCGCCGGCCTGGAGGTGCTGCGGATCGTCAACGAGCCGACCGCCGCCGCGCTGGCCTACGGCGTCGACCAGGACGAGGACGAGCACGTCGGCACCGTCCTCGTCTACGACCTGGGCGGCGGCACCTTCGACGTGACCGTGATGAAGGTCGAGGACGGCGACTACGACGTCGTCGCCACCGACGGCGACCGCAACCTCGGCGGCTTCGACTGGGACGGCGCGCTCATGGAGCACCTCAACGGCGCCTTCATGGCGGCCGGCGGCCCCGACCTCACCGAGGACAGCGCCACCCTCGCCGAACTGCGCGACAAGGCCGAGATCGCCAAGCGCACGCTGTCCAACGCCCCGCAGGCCGTCGTCGTGCTCTCGGCGGGCGGCCGGCACGAGCAGATCCGCGTCACCCGCGAGCGGTTCGAGGAGCTCACCGCCGAACTCCTCGACCGCACCCGCATCCTCACCGAGGGCGTCCTGGAGGAGTCCGGCCTGGCCTGGGCCGACATCGACAAGGTGCTGCTGGTCGGGGGCTCCACGCGGATGCCCCAGGTGCCGGCACTGGTCGAGCGGCTGTCCGGGAAGAGCGCGGAACGCGGTGTCAACCAGGACGAGGTGGTGGCGCTGGGCGCCGCGCTGATCGCCCTGGACGCCGAGGTGCGCGCCGAGCAGGCCGCGGAACGCAAGAAGTACATCGGCAGCGGCGCCCACGTGGAGTCCGCCCCCGGCGACGGCCTGGCCCGGCTGACCAAGGGCAGGGTCAAGTCCATCAAGGACGTCACCTCGCAGTCGCTGGGCATGATCGCGGTGCACGCCGACGCGCCCGGCTCCCCCGAGTACAACGCGGTGATCATCGCGCACAACACCACCGTCCCGGCCAAGGAGAGCGACACCTTCTACACCGTCGCCGAACGGCAGACCGCGCTGCGCGTGCAGGTCACCGAGGGCGAGGGCGAGGACCTGGACTACGTGAAGGTCGTCGGCGAGAGCACCCTCAAGATCCCGCCGTACCCCAAGGGCGCCCCCTTCGAGGTCTTCTACGCCTATGACGTGGACGGCATCATCCACGTCGAGGTCAAGGACCTGACCTCGGGCACGTGGCTGGGCGAGTTCGAGGTCGAACGGCCCGACAACCTCGGCGCCGGGCAACTGGAGGAACTCAGCGACCGGGTGGCCCGTACCGCCGCCCTGTGACCGGAGCCGGAGGCGCCGCGCCATGACCGCGACCGAAGTCCCCGACTACTACACCGAGTTCGGGATCAGTACCAGCGCCACACCGGAGGAGATCAGCAAGCATCTCGACCGCGAGCACCGCAGTTGGGCGGGAAGGGCCGGCAAGGCCCCCTCCGCGGAGAAGCGGCGCGAGGCAGAGGACAAGGTGCGGCGCGTCCTGGACGCCCGCAAGGCGCTCACCGACCCCTCCGCCCGCACCCAGTACGACCAGCGGCTCGCCCGCGCCAAGCGGAGCGTGCCGCGGCAGCCGCCCCGCGCGGAACCGGTGCAGCCCACTCTCGGCGGCACCGTCCGCGACTGGGTCGGCACCGCCCAGCGGCTCCTCTCCGAGGGCGATCTGCAGGCCGCCGCCTACGAACTGCGCCAGGCCGTGCACCACGACGAGCGCAACGCCTTCGCCTGGCGGCTGCTCGGCGCCGTCCACAGCGACCTCGGCGAGTACCGGGACGCCCTCCAGGAGCACGCGCGGGCCCTGGACCTGGAGCCGGACAGCGCCGGCACGCACTACCTGGTCGGCGCCGTCCACACCGCTCTCGGCGATCACGGCACCGCGCTGAGCTGGTACATGAAGGCCGCCGCCCTCGCGCCCGGCGATCTGGACACCGAGATCGCCATCGGCGACGGGCTGTACGCCGCCTCGCGCTTCGACGAGGCCCTGAACTGGTACGAGCAGGCCCTGAGCCACAGCAGCCGCCACGCCGGGCTGCGCAACCAGATCGCCCGCATCTGGTCGCTGCGCGCCGAAGGCACGATGGTCACGCACCCGCTCACCCGGCGGCTGGTCGTCGCCTCCGCGGAGTCCGCCCTGCGGGTGCTGCACTGCGTCGACCAAGGGCTCGCCGTCGGCCCCGGCGACCCGGAACTGACGGGGCGGCTGGAGTTCTACGCCGGCCTCGCGCGGGACGCCCTGCGCAAGACGTGGAACTGGCGCGGCAGCATGGTCCTGATCGTCTTCGTCGGCCTGGTGCTGGCGTTCGCCGCCGGCCAGGGCAAGGTCAACCTCTACAGCGTGCTGGTGACGGCCGCCGTCGTCGTGTTCCTGGCCTGGTACGGCTACCGGCCCCGGTGGTTCCACACCCGCAAGTCCCTTCCCCGGCACGCCCGCGACCCGCAGCGACAGCCGCAGCCCTGGAGCACCGTATGAGCACTCCACCGCCCGTGCCGCCGGTCCCGTCCGCGCCGCCCCTGCCACCCGCGCTCCCGCTGCCGCCGGAGGCCGCCGCGGCGGAGCCGGCGCCGGTGCCCGCGCCTGCGGCGCCCTCCCCAGACCCGTTCGCGATCGTCGCCGACGCCGTGGACGGACTGCGGGAGGAAATGGCCTCGCTCGGCGACCAGTTCCGCCGCCGGCTGCTCAACGACCGTGAGGGCCGGCGCGGTCTGGACGAACTGCGCGCCGAACTGGACCACACCCGCAAGGCCGCCGAGGGCCGCCTCATGCAGCCCCTGCTGTACGACCTCGTACTCCTCCTGGACCGCATCGACCGCCACCCCGGCATCGACGGCGGTTTCGCCGACTCCGTGGGCGCCGAACTCCTCACCGTCCTGGAGAAGTACGGCATGACCCGCATCCCGGTCGCCGCCGGCCGTTTCGATCCCGCCCACCAGGAGGCCGTCGGCACCGTGCCCGCGCCCCGCCCCGAACTCGCGGGCGACGTCGCGGAAGTGGTCCGGCACGGCTACCGCGTCGGCGACCGCGTCGTCCGTCCCCAGCAGGTCCGCGTCCACACGGCCCCATGAAACCCCCGGGAGTGTCCGGCATGGCCACGGCACCGCGGTTGCAGTTGCGTACGTACACCATCAAGGAGGGGATGCTCGACGCCTGGCTCGGCCTGTTGCACGCCGAGATCGTGCCGCTGCGCCGCGCGCACGGCTTCGAGATCGGCCAGGCCTGGGTGGACCGGGAGCGCGGCCAGTTCGTCCGGCTGATCGGCTACGCGGGCGAGGACGGCTTCGCCGCGGCCAACGCCCGCTACTGGAACAGCCCCGAGCGCGAGCGGATGCCGCTCCAGCCGGAGGACTACCTCGTGCGCAGCGAGGTCCGCGACGTCGAACCGGCCTGAGCCGCGGCCCACGCCGCCACCGCCGCCCACAGCGGGAGCCAGGCGGCGGCCAGCAGCGCCCCGGCGCCGAGCGCCGCGCCCGCCACGGTCACCTCGCGGCGCCGGGCCCACACCGAGCCGACGCCGCCGACCGCGAGCAGCGCCACGACCACGGGGACCGGCACCAGGTCCGCGTAGCGCGGCACCCCCTCCAGCCCGTACGCCGCCACCCCGAGGCTCACCAGGACCAGCGCCAGGACGCCGGACACCCACCACGGCCCCTCGCGGTCCGAGGCGAGCCGCAGCGCGGCCCACATGGCCACCGTCGCCATCGCCACGTCCAGTCCCTCGGAGCGCCAGGCCAGCGCGTGCGGCACCGCCGCGGCCAGCATCCCGACGGACAGACCCGGCACCACACCGGTCCACAGCGCTTCACGTGACATGTCCCGCGTCTTCCCCGCCCCGCCCCCCACACGCCCCGCCCGGCCGCCCCCGCCACCCCTTCGGCCGACGGGGCCGCCCCGTGCGGGGGTGCGTCACGCCTCGGGGGCCGGACGGGGTTCGGGGAAGCGGCGGCGCGGGAACCGCGCGCCGAGGTCCGAGTAGGGCGTCCGCGCCGTGTAGACCGCGAGGTGCTCGAAGGAGCCCCAGAAGCCGCCGCCCTCCCGTGCGGCGAGGCGCTGCCGCTCGGCGCGTACGAAGGGCTCCAGGGCCCGCCATGTCTCCTTGATGCCGGTGTAGTGCATGGCCACGGCCTTGTCCTCGTCGATGACGCCGGTGACGACGAGGACCCCCAGCTCCTGGTAGAAGCCCCCGGCCCGGTGCGCGTGGTCGCGCGCCGGGCGCGGCAGCCCGGTGACGCCCGCGGCCGGGTCGTGGCCGCCCATGCGGTCGCGCACGTACTCCAGCGACTCGCGGAACTCGGGCGCACGGGCGGCGGCGCTGAGTTCGACGACGAACAGCAGGAGATTGGTCCTGCGCACGTCCTCCGCCTGCCGCCGGGCGCTGACGGCGGAGACGAGCAGGGCCAGCAGGGAGAAGGAGAGCGCGACGGCGTTGAAGACCGTGTTCATTGCGTTCATCGCATCCATGCGGCCAGTCTCACGGCGGGCCCGTGATCGTTCCCCGCGTTCGGGGGAAACCGGGGCGGCAGGACACGGCATGATCACGGGGTACGCGCGACGGCTGTGCACAGGCGTTCGGGAGTGTCAGTATTTTCCTCCTCAGGAGGAATCTTTGACCACGCCTATACGAACGGGCGCCACCGCGCTCGTCCTCGCCACGGCGGCCGCGGGACTCTCCCTGCCCGCCGGCACCGCCCACGCCGCCACCACCTGCTCCGCCGGGGTGTGGACGGCGGCCTACTACGCCAACACCACGTTCAAGGGCACCCCGAAGAAGACTGCCTGCGACACCTCGATCAACGAGAACTGGGGCACCGGCCACCCCGCCGGCATCGCACTCCCCAACGACAACTTCGGCGTGCGCTGGACGCTCAGCCGCGACTTCGGCTCCGGCGGCCCCTTCACCTTCACCGCCGCCGCCCGTGACGGCATCCGCGTCTACGTCGACTCCAGCCTCAAGATCAACCTCTGGAAGGACGTCTCCACCACCCAGACCAAGACCCTCAACCTCACCGTCCCCAAGGGCCGCCACACCCTCCGCGTCGACTTCGGCGCCTTCAAGAGCACCGCGAACGTCAAGTTCACGTACGCGCCGCGCACGACGGCGTCGGTCGACAAGGTGAAGCCCCTGACGCCGACCGGGCTGAAGGCCCCGGCCACCGGGCACGCGTTCACCCTCGCGTGGACCAAGAACGCGGAGATGGACCTCGCGGGGTACCGCGTCTACCGGCGCACGGGCTCGGGCACTTGGACCCGGCTCAGCGGCACGGCCCCGGTGACCGCGACGTCCTACCGGGACCTGCCGGCGTCCAACGGCGCCCGCTACTCGTACGCGGTCATGTCCGTCGACAAGGCCGGCAACGCCTCGGCGCTGTCGTCCGCGGTCACCGTCACCTCGATCGACGAGCAGGCCCCGGCCGCGCCGACCGGCCTGAAGGCCGTGGCCACCGCCGACGGCAAGGGCTACGCGCTCACCTGGAACGCGGTCGCGGACGCGACGAAGTACCAGGTGTACCGGGCGACGTCGGCGACCGGCCCGTGGACCGCCCTCGGCACCCCGTCGGGCGCGTCGTACACGGACACCACGGCCGCCGCCAGGACGGCGTACCTCTACGCCGTCGCCGCGCAGGACGCCGCGGGCAACGGCTCCGCCAGGTCGGCGACCGCGAGCGCGGCCCCGCTGGTGATCCGGCCGGACGCACCCCGTGACGTGGCGGCGACCCCCCTCGAGAACCTGCTCGGCGTCAAGCTGACGTGGAGCCTCCCCAGGGCGCAGGTCGTCGGGACGTTCACGGTGTACCGCTCGGCCACCTCGCCGGTGAACCCGGCCACCGCGACCCGCCTCAACTGCGCGATCGACTACGAGGGCAACCTCGGCGCGGACCCCGCCCGGTTCAGCTGCACCGACACCAGCATGGCCCTGCGCGGCGTGACCTACCACTACGCCGTCACCCAGACCGTCGACGGGCTCGCTTCGGCACCCTCGAACGAGGCGGCCTTCACCACGCCCGGCGACGAGGTCCCCCCGGCCCTGGTCTCCGGTCTGACCGCCGAGCCGACCGAGTACGGGGTGCGTCTGCACTGGAACCCCAACACCGAGCCGGACCTGGCCCGTTACACGGTCTACCGCGGCGAGCTCTACGAGGACGAAGGGGAGCGGGTCTGCTTCGGCCACGCGGTCGAGTGGCTGGGCCCGCACGCCACCGGATACCTCGCCGAGCGGCTGCCCGACGGCGAGCGGGGCTGCTACTTCGTCGACGCCGAGGACACCTGGGGCAACTCCCTCTTCCTGTGGGAGAACGAGGCCTCCGTGGTGGAGTTCACCGAACTCGACCTCACCCCCTCCGTCGGGACGCCCGAGGGCTCGCCCGTGCAGCTGACCGCCGAGGACGTGACCGACGGTGTGCGGCTGGGCTGGAACGAGGCGACCGGCGCCACCGGTTACCTCGTCTACCGCTGGGATCCTGTCGACGGCCGGTACGAGAGCCTGACGCCGGACCCGGTGACCGGCACGACCTGGAAGGACACCACCGCGCCCCGCGGCACCACCCACTACTACTGGGTGACCGCCGTGGACGCGGACGGCACGGAGTCCGCACCGGGCGGTGCCTACGCGGTTCTGGCGCCCTAGCAGCGCGACCGTAGGCGGGCCTTGCGATAATCGCAAGGCCCGCCTACGCTGTTTTCATGGACCCGTATGTCATCGAACGTGTACGCACCGTGATGGACGCGGCCGCGATGACCAAGGCCGCCTTCGCCCGGACGGTCGGGCTCACGCCCGACAAGCTGTCGAAGTCGCTCAGCGGCGTGCGCCGCTTCACCTCGCTGGACCTGGCGCTCATCGCCGAGGCCGGCGGCACGACCGTGGACTGGCTGCTCACCGGCAACGAGCCGCTGCGGCCCGCCCTCGCGGCCCGCACGCGCAGCGACACCGCGCCCGACCCGGCGGGGACGCGGGAGGTCACCGAGCGGTTCGCGGCCGCCTACGAGGTACTGGAACTGCTGGACCGGGCAGGAGAGCTGCCCGCCGTGCCGGAGCCGGACCCCGCGCTGGAGCGCTGGGCGGCGCAGGGCGAGCGGCTGGCGGAGGAGGCACGGGAGCGGCTGCCGGCGGCGGGGCTGGAGACGGACGAGCTGATCGCCGCGGTCGAGGAGCACTTCGGCGTGGACGTCGCCATCACCGGGCTTCCCCAGGCTGTGGACGGACTCGCCTGGCAGACCGACACGTTCCGCCTCGTGCTCCTCGCGCCCACCGATCTGTGGACACGGCAGCGCTTCACCCTGGCCCACGAGCTCTGCCACATCCTCGCCAAGGACGCCCGCAGTGTCGTGGTGGAGTCCCATGTCGCCCCCGGCCGGCAGAAGGACCTCGCCGAGGTGCGGGCCAATGTCTTCGCCTCGCATCTGCTGATGCCCGCCCGGGAGTTGACGCGGGCCGCCGCCGCGGAGGGGGAGCTGACGGACGCCGCCTTCGAGCGGCTGGTCGTCCGCTTCCGGGTGTCGCCGAGCGCGCTCGCCGCACGCCTGCACCAACTCGGCCTGATCGACGCCGGACGGCGCAAGCACCTGCGCGCCCTGACGACGGAGTCCTGCCATCTGCTGGCGGGCGCCGGCGACGAGTACCAGCGGCAGGCGTCGCGCGCCTTCGCCGAACGCTTCCCGCCGCGCCTGGCCTCGGAGTTGTACAAGGCCTATCTGGCGGGGGAGACGACGCTGCGCCCGCTCGCCGCACTGCTGGACACGGACGTGGAGCGGCTGCACGACCTGCTCGCCCCCGAGTCCGCGGCCGGCAACGGCACCGATCAACAGGACGCCGAAGAAGGGGACCTGGTCTTCCAGCCATGACCACCTGGTGGTTCCCGGACAACACCGTCCTGTGCAACTTCGCCGCCGTGGACCGGATGCTGCTGCTGGAGAAGGTGCTGGACGGCCGCGGCCGCTGGACCCAGGCCGTCGCCCACGAGGCCGCCCGCTCCGCGCGGTTCCTGCCGCGTCTGGCCGGGCTGGCCGAGGCCGGCTGGCTGGGCGAGCCCGTGGAGATCACCGAGAGCGCTGAGCTCCGGGAGGTCGACCGGCTGCGCCGCGCGGTCTTCGGCGGCCCGTCGAACGCGCCGACCCGGCATCTCGGGGAGGCCGAGACCTGCGTACTGATCACGCGGCGGCGGGAGTTCCGCGGCGCCGTCTGGATCACCGACGACCGCTCCGCCCGCAACTTCACCCGCCGGCGCGGGATCACCACGAAGGAGACCTTCGACCTGATGCGGGACGCGTGCGCCGACGGGCTCGTGCCCGCGGCGGAGGGTCACCGGCTGCTGCACGCCATGATCGCCTCGGGCCGCCATCTGCACCATGTGTCGCAGGGGCCCGCCGACCTGCTGCCGTGAAACGTTCCGCCGGGTCTACTCGGGCCGCTTGGCGGGCCGCCACACCACCAGCGCCGACGTCTGCTGCACGTCCTGGTACGGCACCAGGTCGCGCCGGTAGGAGGCGTGGACGGCCGCCTCGCGCTGCTGCATGGCGGCCGCGGCGCCCTCGACGGCGGCGGCCAGTTCGGCCACCCGCGACTGGAGGGCCGCGACCTGGTTCTCCAGTTCGATGATGCGCTTGATGCCCGCGAGGTTGATGCCCTCGTCCTGCGACAGACGCTGGACCTCGCGCAGCAGCTCGATGTCACGGGCCGAGTAGCGCCGGCCCCGCCCGGCCGTGCGGTCGGGCGAGACCAGGCCGAGCCGGTCGTACTGCCGGAGGGTCTGGGGGTGCAGACCGGAGAGCTGGGCCGCCACCGAGATGACGTAGACGGGGGATTCGTCCGTCAGCTCGTACGGGTTGCGACCCCGTCCGCCCCGCATGCCGCCGCCCATGCTCATCGGTTCAGTCTCCCTTCGCGGCCTTGAACAGCTCTGCCCGCGGATCGGTGTCCGCGGTCGCCTCCCGGTACGCCTCCAGGGCGTCCAGCGCCTTGCCCTCGGTGGCCGCCGGAACGGCGACCTCGACGGTGACCAGCAAGTCGCCGTGCGTACCGTCCTTGCGGACGGCACCCTTGCCACGCGCCCGCAGCGTACGCCCGTTGGGCGTACCCGGGGGCAACTTCAGGGTGACCGGGGGACCGCCGAGCGTCGGCACCTTGATCTCGCCGCCGAGGGCCGCCTCCGTGAAGGAGACCGGCACCACGACGGTGAGATTGTCGCCCTTGCGGCCGAAGACCGGGTGGGCGTCGACGTGCACGGTCACGTACAGGTCGCCGCCCGGGCCGCCGCGCTCGCCGGGGGCGCCCTTGCCGCGCAGCCGGATGCGCTGCCCGTCGGTGACGCCGGCCGGGATGCGCACCTGCATGGTGCGCGCCGAGCGGGCCCGGCCGCTGCCGTTGCAGACCTCGCAGGGGTCCTGCGCGATCAGGCCGCGGCCCTTGCAGTCCACGCAGGGGTCGGTGAGCGAGAAACCGCCACCGCCGCCGCGCGAGACCTGCCCGGTGCCGACGCAGGTCGGGCACACCCGGGGCGTGCCGTTCTTGTCGCCGGTGCCCGAACACGCCTTGCAGGGCGCCTGGCTGGTCATCTTCAGCGGGACCGTGGCACCGTCCACCGCCTCGGTGAACTTCAGCGTCACCTCGGTCTCGACGTCCTGGCCGCGCCGGGGCTGCGTACGGGTCGTGGCGCCGCCCCGGTTGAACAGGCCGCCGAACACGTCCCCGAGGCCGCCGCCGAAGCCGCCGCCCTGGGGGGTGCCGGCACCGCCGGCGGCGCCGCCGCCGAAGAGGTCGCCGAGGTCGAAGCCGAAGCCGCCCGCGCCGGCCGGGCCGCCGCGGAAGCCGCCGTTGCCGAAGAGGGCGCGGCCCTCGTCGTACTCCTTGCGGCGCTTGGCGTCCGACAGGACGTCATTGGCCTCGGAGATCTCCTTGAAGCGCTCCTCGGCCTTGGCGTCGCCCTTGTTGGCGTCCGGGTGGAACTCGCGGGCGAGCTTCCGGTACGCCTTCTTGATCTCCGCCTCGGTGGCGTCCTTCGGGACGCCGAGGACCTTGTAGAGATCCTTCTCGAACAAATCCCTGCTGATGCTCATCCCCGGCGTCCCTCCTTCCGTGCCTTCTGCGCGTGACTCACGTCAGCCCTGTTCCGGGCCACCGTTCTCCTCGTCGGCCGCGTCAGCGTTGCCCTGCGTTCCCTGCGTGCCCGGCTGGGGCTCGGCGACCGCCACCCGCGCGGGGCGGATGGTGCGCTCCCCGATGCGATACCCGGGCTGCAGGATCTGCACGCAGGTCGTCTGTGTGACGTCCGGCGAGTAGCTGTGCATCAGGGCCTCGTGCACCAGCGGGTCGAAGGGCTCGCCCTCCTTGCCGAACTGCTGGAGGCCCAGCTTGGCGGCCACCGTCTCCACGGACTCGCCGACCGACTTGAAGCCGCCGACCAGTTCCTTGTGGTCCCGGGCACGGCCGATGTCGTCGAGCACCGGAAGCAGTTCGGTGAGCAGATTGGCGACCGCGATCTCGCGGACCGCGATCCGGTCCCGCTCCACCCGGCGGCGGTAGTTCTGGTACTCCGCCTGGAGCCGCTGGAGGTCCGCCGTGCGCTCACCGAGCGCCGTACGCACCTGGTCCAGCTGCGCCTGCAGAGCGACCATGGCGTTCGCGTCCCCGGCCGGGGACGCCGGGGCCGCCTGCTCGGCGGACCCGGCACCCGGCGCCGTGTCGCCCGCGGAGTCCGCGGACGACGCGGAACCGGCCTCGGCAGAGGGGACGTCAGGCTCCTGCTCGAAGCCCGGGGTCTCCTCCGTCACGCGGCACCGTCCTTCTTGTCCTCGTCGACGATCTCGGCGTCGACGACGTCGTCGTCGGCCGGGGCACCGCCCGCGGCACCGGCGGCACCGGCCGCGCCACCCTCGGCCTGGGCGTTGGCGTAGAGCGCCTGGCCCAGCTTCTGGGAGGTGGCGGCGACCTTCTCGGTGGCCTCGCGGATGGCGGCGGAGTCCTCGCCCTTCAGCTTCTCCTTGAGGTCCTCGACAGCCGCCTCGACCTCGGTCTTGACGTCACCGGGGACCTTGTCCTCGTTGTCCTTGAGGAACTTCTCGGTCTGGTAGACGAGCCCCTCGGCCTGGTTGCGGGTCTCGGCGGACTCGCGGCGCTTGTGGTCCTCGTCCGCGTACTGCTCGGCCTCGCGCATCATGCGGTCGATGTCGTCCTTCGGCAGCGCGGAGCCACCGGTGACGGTCATGCGCTGCTCCTTGCCGGTACCGAGGTCCTTGGCGGAGACGTGCATGATGCCGTTGGCGTCGATGTCGAAGGCGACCTCGATCTGCGGGATGCCGCGCGGGGCCGGCGGCAGGCCCGTGAGCTCGAACATGCCGAGCTTCTTGTTGTACGCCGCGATCTCGCGCTCGCCCTGGTAGACCTGGATCTGCACCGACGGCTGGTTGTCCTCGGCCGTGGTGAAGATCTCCGAACGCTTCGTCGGGATCGTGGTGTTGCGCTCGATCAGCTTGGTCATGATGCCGCCCTTGGTCTCGATACCGAGGGACAGCGGGGTGACGTCGAGCAGCAGGACGTCCTTGACCTCGCCCTTGAGCACACCGGCCTGGAGCGCGGCGCCGATGGCCACGACCTCGTCCGGGTTCACGCCCTTGTTGGCGTCCTGACCGCCGGTCAGCTCCTTGACGAGCTCGGCGACGGCGGGCATGCGGGTGGAGCCACCGACGAGGACGACGTGGTCGATCTCGGAGAGCTGGATGCCCGCGTCCTTGATGACGTTGTGGAACGGGATCTTGCAGCGCTCCAGCAGGTCCGCGGACAGCTGCTGGAACTGGGCGCGGGTGAGGCGCTCGTCCAGGTGCAGCGGGCCCTCGGCGGACGCCGTGATGTAGGGCAGGTTGATCGAGGTCTCGGTGGACGAGGACAGCTCGATCTTCGCCTTCTCGGCGGCCTCGCGCAGACGCTGCAGCGCCATCTTGTCCTTGGACAGGTCCACGCCGTGACCCGAGGCGAACTGCTTCACCAGGTAGTCGACGATGCGCTGGTCCCAGTCGTCACCACCGAGGTGGTTGTCGCCGTTGGTGGCCTTCACCTCGACGACGCCGTCACCGATCTCCAGCAGCGAGACGTCGAAGGTGCCGCCACCGAGGTCGAAGACGAGGATGGTCTGGTCGTCCTTGTCCAGGCCGTACGCCAGGGCGGCGGCCGTGGGCTCGTTGACGATGCGCAGGACGTTGAGGCCCGCGATCTCGCCGGCCTCCTTGGTGGCCTGGCGCTCGGAGTCGTTGAAGTACGCCGGGACGGTGATGACCGCGTCGGTCACCTTCTCGCCCAGGTAGGCCTCGGCGTCACGCTTCAGCTTCTGCAGGATGAAGGCGCTCATCTGCTGCGGGTTGAAGTCCTTGCCGTCCAGGTTGATCCGCCAGTCGGTGCCCATGTGGCGCTTGACCGAGCGGACCGTCCTGTCGACGTTGGTGACAGCCTGGCGCTTGGCGACCTCGCCGACGAGCACCTCGCCGTTCTTCGCGAAGGCGACGACGGACGGCGTGGTCCTGGCACCCTCGGCGTTGGTGATGACGGTGGGCTCGCCGCCTTCGAGAACGCTGACGACGGAGTTAGTCGTGCCCAGGTCGATGCCGACCGCACGTGCCATGGTGAAACCCTCCAACTGCCTACTTGAGTGGAACTGACTCAAGAGTGCCGGACGGCGTCCTCCGTGTCAACAGACCTGAGTCGGTGCCGCTCAACTTTAGAGCCGCCCCTGCGCGCAGGGCCGTCGCGGCACGGCCGATCGGCCCCTCCGGCGACCCTCCGGCGGCGCCCCGGCCCGGGCAAGGCTGCCCTCAGCGACACAGATCACCGGCGGCGCGGCTGCACGCGTGCGCCGATACTGGGTACCCTCAGGAGAACTGCATAAGTTACTGCTTAGTAGACAGCCGGGCAGTCGGCCCGAGCCGCCGCTCTCGCAGGTCCGAGGAGCCCTGAAATGCAACTCGCCGCGATCATCGTGTCGCTGGTACTCGCCGTGGTCGGCGTGGCGCTGTTCAGCCGAGCCATCGCCCAGATCTACCGGTTCG